>NZ_LUKH01000478.1:0-2305 GCF_001593695.1 Leisingera sp. F5
GGTTTCAATTCCGCAAAGCGTCGTGGCAGCGATCCCGCAGGAGATCAACTGGATCATCCGGGTGGATGGGCACACCGATTCGTCACCGCTGCTGGGGCATCCGAAATTCGCCGACAACTGGGAACTCAGCCAAGGCCGGGCGCTGTCGGTGGTGCGCTACATGGTTGAGGCGCTTGGGGTGCCGCCGTCGCGGCTGGCGGCCAACGGGTTTGGCGAATACCAGCCGGTGAACCCGTCGGACACAGCCGAAGCGCGCGCCCAGAACCGGCGGATCGAGCTGAAGTTCACGGAAAAATAGCTGGAAATTCGGTTGAGGAACGTGTGCGTCGCTGCGAGCGGTTGATCAGCTGTACGTTCGTCACCGGCAGACCCGTTGCCTGCAATGTGCAACCCGCTTCACTAATGGAGACAAGCTACTAGTTACGCACGGGTTGCGGCCCCACCGGGCAGCAGGGCAACCTTAAATCTATTGCAATTTCGGGAGTTATCAAATCCAGGTACTGAAATATGCAGTACAGATGCGGTCGCTGGATCCGCAAGCGAGGTCTCCCTTCCGGCTTTGACTGCCCCTAGGGCAACCGTTCCCGTTGGACCCGGCAGCGGCCAGCGCGTGCGCCCCGGCCGCGTATCTGGATAAGGCCTGATACTATGAACCCGGTCACTATGAAGCGGAAAACTGTAAGGCCGGTTACTGGGAGGCGGGGTCTTCCGGCAGCGCGATCACCATGCTGCGGGTAAAGCTGTCAACCTGTCGGCCGTCCCGCAACAGACGGGCCGTGCCGGTATACGTGCCCTCCGGCCATTGCCCGCCGCGCAGCCGACGGCCGGCGGCGCGGAAAAACTGGGCCTGGTTTTTGTTCAGTGCTTCGCTGTGAGAGACCAGTTCGCCGCCAGGGCCTCTCACCGTCAGGTCAAGCTGGTCGCCTGCCAGACCGCCAAACGCGTAGGCCCAGAATACAAACGCAGGCGCATCTGCTGCCAGCGGTGCGGTGTCCGCGGTGCCCGCCTTGATCGCACTGTATTCAGGGATTGCCGCGCTGAAACCGGTCCCCAGCACGCCGCCCGGCTGATAGGCCGGCGGATCCGCCCAGAGTGTCTTACCGGCAGGGGCGCCGCAGGTATCAAGGCTTTCCGGCGCAAAAGGATCCACCACCGCGCCGTCCTTGCGCACAGACAAATGCAGGTGCGGGAACTGGGTCTTGCCAGAGAGACCGGCCTCGCCCAGAATATCGCCGGGCTTGACCTTCATGCCGCTTTGCACCCGGACCGAACCGCGCTTCATGTGGCAGTATTGGGTTTCCCATCCGTTGCCGTGGCGCAGGACCACCCCGTTGCCGCATTCCTTACCGTCGATTTCTGCGGCATTATCATCGGTAGCATACTGGTCCGCCATGCTGTTGCGGGTGCCAAGGACTACACCACCAGCTGCCGCCCGCACCGCGACGCCTGCCTGCATGTCCGACAGGTAGGGCAGGGCGATATCCGTTCCTTTGTGGCCATCATAACTCAGCGGGCCGCAGGTGAAATCCGTGGCACCGGGGCCGGGATCGTGGTCGACGAACTGCTGGATGTGACAGGTGTCGCCCAAAGTGCAGTCCAGCGGGAACTGCAAAAGAAAATCGCCCGCCGCGGCGGGCGCGGCGAGCGATACTGCGGTGATCAGCGCTGCAAGGCGCATCAGTCTGCAGTCAGCAGCGGCGGCTTGTCGCCGGAGATCCGCGGCTTGCTTGGCCCTTCCAGGCGCAACTCCAGCTTGCCGTCCTTGATGCCAACCTTGACGATACCGCCTTTGGTCAGCTTGCCGAACAGAAGCTCCTCGGCCAGCGGCTTCTTGATGTGCTCCTGGATCACCCGGCCCAGAGGCCGCGCGCCCATGCGGTCGTCGTAGCCCTTGTCAGCGAGCCATTCAGCTGCCTTGCGGGTCAGCTCGATCGAGACATTGCGGTCCATCAGCTGGGCTTCCAACTGGAGGACGAATTTCTCGACCACCTGCAGGATCACCTCTTTGCCGAGCGGCGCGAAGGAGATCACCGCATCCAGGCGGTTGCGGAATTCGGGCGTGAACGTGCGTTCGATCGCGGCGGTGTCTTCACCCTCGCGGCGGTCGCGGCCAAAGCCGATAGCGGCTTTCGCCTGTTCCGACGCGCCGGCGTTCGAGGTCATGATCAGCACCACGTTGCGGAAATTCACCGTGCGGCCGTTGTGGTCGGTCAGCTGGCCGTTGTCCATCACCTGCAACAGGATGTTGTAGACGTCCGGATGCGCCTTTTCCATTTCATCAAGCAGCAGCACGCAGTGCGGGTGC
>NZ_LUKH01000479.1:0-2303 GCF_001593695.1 Leisingera sp. F5
AAGAGCTATCAGCTGCTGGCCGCGCAATGGGCCTTTGCCGATGCGGACGGGTATACTGTTCTGTGCGGCTGGCCGCCCGCCGAGCCGGAAGACAGATTGCAAGACCGCGCCCGCGCCGCGCGGGCCCAGCTGGCCGCGGCACGGGCCGCGCAAGCGGCGCGGACAGGCTAGGGCCCCGGGCGCCCAGCCGGGCTGCAGCGCACAAACGCCCCGCCAAAGGCGGGGCGCCAGGCCCAACGGGATGAGGCCCGCCGGGGCCGAAGACGGGCGGGAACGCCTCAGCCCTCCTTCTTGATTTCCACAGAATGCGGATAAGGAATAGAAATGCCCTTGGCGTCGAAAGCCTCTTTCACACCCTGTGTCAGAGCAAATTTTACTTCCCAGTAATCCGCCGCTTCACACCAGACACGGGCCGTCAGATCGACGGAACTGTCCCCCAGATTGGTCACCCGCACCCAAGGTTCAGGATCTTGCATCACCCGCGCGTCGGCGGCGGCCTGTTCGAGGATGATCGCCTTGGCAGCATCAGCGCTGTCGCCGTAGTCGATGCCGAACACCATGTCGACGCGGCGGGTGTCGTGATGCGAGAAATTGGTGATGACCGCGCCCCAGGCCTGGCCGTTCGGGACGATGATTTGCACATTGTCCGGTGTTGCCAGTTCTGTGATGAACAGGTTCAGGTCTTTTACCGTGCCGGCGGTGCCGCCGATATCGACATACTGGCCGATTTTGTAGGGGCGGAACAGGATCAGCATGAATCCGGCTGCGAGATCGCTGAGCGTGCCCTGCAGTGCCAGTCCTATTGCCAGCGTGGCGGCGCCAAGCATCGCGACCAGGCTGGTGGCCTCGATGCCGAAGATGCCTAGGACGGCGACCAGCACCACCAGCAGCAGCACCCAGCGCACGACGCTGGCGGCGAAATTTCCCAATGTCGGGTCGATCTGCGGGGTCTTGTTGATGCGGCGGCGCACCGCGCCGCTGATCCAGCCGGCAGCGATCCAGCCGAGGATCAGCACCACCAGCGCTTTGGCGCCATTTACCATCAGGGGCCAATAGGCCCCCGCCTGTTCAATCATCTGTTCCATGTCCGCAGTCCCAACCGGTTTCCCTAACTGTGCCCGAATGTCGTGGATGAGGCGTGCTGAGGCAATAGGGTGCAGCGGGGAAAGATCGGGCGGCAAAGGCTCAACCTTTGGGGGAGGCAGGCCGCGAGCCGCAGGATGGTGCGGACGCGCGCCCGAGAACAGTCAGTCGGCACAGAGGAGGAGCTGGGGTTCAGCGCCCCCGCCTTGCCCTGGTTTCAGAAAACAAACAAATCAGCAGTCACATCGTCCGCGTCAAAGTTGCGAAGGGTGATAGAAACATCTGCAAACCTGATATCGACGTCTTTGCCGGTGTCGCTGATCTCCAGATCGGAGAATTTGGACGCACCGCGGTAAATCCTGATCAGGTCTTCGCTTGCGTCAAAGTTGCGGATCGTATCGTGGCCGTCGCCCCTCTTGAAGATAAACAGGTCGGCGCCGCCACCGCCATCGAGCGTGTCTTTGCCCTTGTTGCCGCGCAAAACATCCTTGCCGTCGCCGCCTAGCAGCTTATCATTTCCATCGCCGCCCAGCAGTTTGTCGCTTCCGTTACCGCCCAGAAGGTTGTCATTGCCGCCGCCGCCATCAAGGGTATCTCTGCCATTCTGTCCCTTTAGAACATCCTTACCGCTTCCGCCGGAAATGGAATCGGCACCGGTTCCACCCGCGACAGTATCTGCGCCGTGCCCGGCTCTGATGGTCTCGCTTCGAGACATCGTGAAAAAGGCGCCGGGCCTGATGTCATCGTCTTCGCGCGAGCCTTTGATGGTCCAGCCTTCTTCGTTCACGAAGGATTGGAACGTTTCAAGGTTGAATTTCCCCGTTGCGGTAGTGGCCGTGCGGCTGGTCAGGTCAAATAGGCCTTCAGCGCTGACATCGACGTCGTCCAGCACCAGCTTTTCGATGGTGTGGAATGACGGGGTCAAGGAAATCTCAGCATAGTGGAATTTGGTGATGTCGCCGGTGATAAAATAGCTGCCTGAGCCAGGAGCCCGCAGATCATAGCCGTTTAGGCTCACGGTTTCGGGGTAGTTGGAAATCAGCAAGAATGTTCCGGTGCCGTATTTATTGGTCAGCCGTGCCCCGTTGAAGGTTTGAATAAGCCCGGTCATCTGGGTCGTCAGGGAACCTGTCACGGTCATAGTCGGCATGGATTTAACCTTTGAAAAGTTTCGCCAGTTTTTGGCTGAAGACGGATATGAGAAGGGCCTACACCACTGG
>NZ_LUKH01000480.1:0-2295 GCF_001593695.1 Leisingera sp. F5
CCAGAAACCAGGCATCCGCCTGCCCTGTCCACTCCGGCAGCGACACGCGCGCGTCGCCGGTAATCACCTCCAGCTGCAGGCTGCCCAGATCACAGCTGCCAGTGCCTTGCCATTTCTCCAGAAACCGCTCTGCCCAAGGGGCCACCGCGGGGAAGGCCTCCAGCGCCTTGGCCATGTCGGCGGGCGCCACGGGAAAGGCCTCGAAACTGGTGAATTGCAATGGCCCTGCCTGCCCTGCCGCCTCCCAGGCGCGCCAGGCGGCCAGCATGTTCAACCCGGTTCCAAACCCCAGTTCGGCAATCTGAAAACCCGGGGCAAAGCGTGCAGGCAGGCCGTTACCGGCCAGAAAGACATGCTCTGTCTCCGCCAGCCCGTCCTGGATTGAGAAATAGGGGTCATCAAACTGATCCGACACCGGCACGGTGCCATCGCGCCAGCTGAGGCGGGCCTGCTGGTCTGCCATGCTATAATCCCCTAAGTGGTTGTCCAGAACGGCGCGACACTGGCGAAAGGATCCCCGAATGGCAATGGCAGATGTAACGGTGCACGGGGCTGGCATATTCGGCCTGTCAATCGCCTGGATCTGCGCGCGGCGCGGCGCGCGTGTACAGATCGCGGACCTGTTCGGAGCCGGCGCCGGTTCCAGCGGCGGTCTTGTCGGCGCGCTGGCCCCGCATGTGCCGGAAAACTGGAACCCCAAGAAACAATTTCAGCTCGAAAGCCTGCTGATGGCCGGAAGCTTCTGGGCCGAGGTCGAGGCCACTGGCGGCGTCTCCCCCGGCTATGGCCGCACCGGGCGGCTGCAGCCCATCAATGACGCGCGTACTCTGGAGCTTGCCCGCCAGCGCGAAGCGACCGCCCGCGATCTGTGGAAAGACGCAGCTGAATGGGCCGTCTGCAAGGCGGACAGCCTCGGCCCCTGGGTGCCGCCCAGTGCGACGGGCTATGTCATCCGCGACACCCTCAGCGCCCGGATGCACCCCCGCCGCGCTTGTGCGGCGCTGGTCTCTGCCCTGGCTGTGATGGGGGTCGAGGTGCAGCCGGAGGCCGCCGATCAGGGCAAGGTGGTTCATGCCAAAGGCTACGCGGGCCTGTTGGAGCTGAACAAGGCATTCGGCAAAACTGTGGGCGGTGGTGTCAAGGGCCAAGCCGCGCTCCTGCGCTTTCACGAGGGCGCTGTACCGCAGCTTTTTGCCGACAGTCTGCATATCATTCCGCACGCCGACGGCACCCTGGCCATCGGCTCCACCAGCGAGCGCGAATTCGAGGATGGCAAGAGCACGGACGCGCAGCTTGACGATATCGTCGAGCGCGCCCGCACCGCGGTGCCGGTGCTGCACGGAGCCGAAGTGATCGAACGCTGGGCCGGCGTGCGTCCCCGTGCCAAATCCCGCGCCCCGATGCTGGGCGCCTGGCCTGGCCGCGACGGCCATTTCATCGCCAACGGCGGTTTCAAGATCGGTTTTGGCATGGCCCCCAAAGCGGCCCATGTGATGGCGGACCTGCTGCTGGAGGATGCGGACAGCATCCCCGAAGGGTTCCGGGTGGAAGACAACCTTTGATCCCCGCACCCTTGAGGCGGCTAAGGGCGCCTTGCAATCGAATGCGCGCTTCGAAAAGCAGGGTTCCGCCCGTTTGCGCCTGAATTGATCTCCCGGATCAATGCCAGGACGGCCCGCACCTCTTCAACGCTTCTCAGCGGAAACCTTGCGCCGCGAAGCGGCGCCACGCCCAAGCCCCTAATCTGCCCGGCAAGGGCAGCTTGGGGCGCGGGAGCCCCCCGTTTCAGCCTCTGGGCACTGCTACTGCGCTCATGCACTGCTGCCCGTCCGGGCCGCGCACCCACAGGTCCTGGCCATTGCAGCACAGGGATGCAGTCTCGAAATGCATCAGCGGCGAGGACGCGCGGAAGGAAAATTCCGCCAGCGGCCCCATCAGCTCTTCCGCCAGCAGCAGCAGATGCTGCGCCAGCAGCGGCCCGTGAACAACCAGCCCCGCGTAGCCCTCTGTTTTGCGGGCATATTCCAGGTCATAGTGGATCCTGTGCCCGTTGAAAGTCAGCGCAGAATACCGGAACAGAAGGGTCGAGCTGAACGAGACCTGCCGCATCTCTGTCTCATCGGTGCGGGCCGCAGGCGGCACCGGCTTGGGTGACGCCGGATCCGGGTCTTCGCGGTAAACCAGATCATGCCATTCCGTCAGGCACAGCGCCCCCTGCTGGCGGATCTCATGCTTCAGCGTAACCAGCCCCAACGGCCCGGTGCGGCCCGTTTTTTTCTCTGACTTTTCCAGAAC
>NZ_LUKH01000481.1:0-2290 GCF_001593695.1 Leisingera sp. F5
CCTATGCGCCGTGATCGCCATGGCGGCACCAGACGCAATCGCAATTGATGTGGCTGCAACTCGGGTCTTCCAGAGCCTTGCGATAGCGACGGCGGGCAAACGGCAGCGCCAGCCGCCTGAAGGTGGTCAGATAGTATGCACGGCGGAGCACGCCCCCCGCATCGCCAGTGGCCAACTTGCGGCTGGCGATGCGCATGCCGACTTTGCCGCCCAAGCCGAACATCCAGCGGTTGACGATGCCTGCCTCCAAAAGCGGACCAAGTTCCGATTTCCAACGGGTGACATAGTCGTTGCCTGTCAGCAGACATTCCGCCGCCAGAACGCCCGAGCGGATCGCATGGCGTATCCCAAATCCGGCAAGCGCGTCCTGAAAGCCCGCATGCTCGCCAATTACCGGGTGCACGCCCTGCATGGCGCTACGAGGCGATCGGTAGGCGCCATACCCGCCGAAGCTGCGGGCGTTGCGCATCTCAAGTCCGGCATGGGCGCGAAAACCTGTGAACATGCAACTCGCGATCGTGCCTAGGCCGCCTGAACCAGCAGGTAGGCGTATCCTCCTGGCGCGACCTCGTGGCCAAGCGCGAGCCAGGCCCCGTCGGGCATGTCCGTCTCGAAAACGTGCCCTGCGGCGATGACGCCGGCCTCGCGCGGCCCGGCGGCCAGGACGCCCGCGTCGGCGAACGTCTTCACCCAGTCGCCGAAACGGATCTCAACACCCGCGGCGCGGGCCTGGGCCAGAAGGGCGCTATCTAGTGTGCCTTGACCCGGACCGCGCCGGAGCAGGTAGAAGAGCGGGCGCAGTCCCTTCACGGCATACCGATGTCCGGACGGATCGAACACAGTGCCACGCTCGAACGGATGATGGTCGAAATCGGCGGTGATCCCGGCGGCGGCCAGTTCCTCGAGAACGTCCAGTTCCCTGGTCCAGCTCTCAAGCCCCTGGAAATCGTCGTGGAACCTGTGGCCCACACAATCCTTCCACTCGCGTACAATCACTTGGCGACCGGCGCGCGCCAACACGATCGCGCAAGCAAGGCCGGCTGGTCCAGCCCCGACGATTACTATCTTGGTCGAGTTCGTCATCGCGGTTTCCGACGGTTCTCAAGCGGTATTCCGAGTGCTGATCTCAGTGCCGGCGTGGGCGTCTCGGGGTTTCTACCGGAATGTCCACGACAGCCTCTTTGACTTTGGGACGATCACGTAGCCGGACGATAGCGGTGCCTGCGAGCAGTGCAGAAGCGAGGGCACCAGCGAGAATGAGAGTTGCGAGCATTTCCGTGTTCCTTTCCTGACGAACGCTGTTTGCGCGGTTCATAAGAAAAGACGCTTACTCGGTGATTTCGTTACATGCGTGCGGGGCTCGCCGATGTCGGTCTTGTCCTTGCAACACGACCAGCCCCATCCGGGGCATTCAGAGTTGACCCCTTGGCGCGCCGTCCCTGCGCGTATGATCGGCTGGCAACCCTTCGGCTAACACTGACCCGACCAGCGCATTGACCATTTGACGGCGGAACAATAAGAGAATCGTTCTGGCCTCTTGCGGGGTAAGCCCCAAGGAATCCGCTGCAGACCGAAGACTCCGACCCTCGACATCTACCTCGAGAAACAACTCTCCCGACAGTGCCCCGACATCGGCCTGCACCGTCCCTCGGCACTCGCAGAACACATCCGAAACCAGGTCTGCGATCACCTGTGCTTCTGTCGGTTCCCTGGTCATGTGATCCTCCCGAGCGGCTTCGGTATGAAGACGCAGTTAGGAGCACAGCATTACAAAACCGCGTTACGAGACGGTGTCTTTTTCCTCGCAAGCGGTCTCTTCGACTGGATGCTCACACCCTGGTGGTGGACAGGAGCAATCGTCAAAGCCATGCCGACAGCACGGTCCACAATGGGCTAATAGCGCGTCACCCAATGCGGCACGGGCGCGGTGAAGACGTACATTAAGAGTTCCGGGTTTCAGCCCCAAGTCCGCCGCCACCATCGCGCGATCATCGTCGTCGATATCTATGCGGCGGATCAGTTCCGCATCACCCGGGCGCAACTCGGTGACCAACCCTTTGACGCACTTACAGATCACGTCCATGTCTTCGACAGGGTCATCCGCGACCATAGCAGACTGGGCCTCCTGCGCGACAGCATCTCTCAGACGACGGGATCGGCCCGATTTGCGGTAATGGTCGTTGAGTGCCGAGCGCAACACCGCATAGAGCCAGGCATCCATGCGATTCGCCTCGCGCAGCTGATCTTTCCGCGCCAGAACGCGCGTGCAGAATTCCTGCAGGACATCCTC
>NZ_LUKH01000482.1:0-2290 GCF_001593695.1 Leisingera sp. F5
GAACCCGGCCCGGCTCGGTGCTTTTCCGAACCCCATCTGTTTTTTCTGCCGCCATATCCGCTCACCCTTCACAGAACCAAATTCAGCACATAGCAAATATACCTGAACATACTTCAAGGTAAACTCATGCAAACCCCGATTCTGATCCTGATGAGCGCAATTGGCGTGATTGGCGCAAACTCCTTGCTGCTGTCGCCGGTGGTGACAGCCGTCAGTGACACCCTGAATGCCACCACGGCAGAAGTCATGCGCGCCGCCAGCGCCTATGGGCTGGGGGTGGCCGCCGCAGCCCTGCTGCTGGCGCCATTGGCAGACCGCATCGGCGCCGGGCGGCTGCTGCGCGCGGCGCTCTTGCTGCTGGCTGCAGGTCTGGCCGCCAGTGCCGCAGCGCCGGATGTCTGGATGCTGATGGCAGCACAGACGGTCTGCGGGCTGGCAGCAGGAGCTGCCCTGCCCTCGATCTACACGCTGGCGATGGTGATTGCCCCCAAGGGTCGTGAGGCGCGAGTTCTGGGTTATGTGCTGGCTGGCTGGACGGTGTCGATGGTGCTGGGCGTCAGCGTCAGCGCCTGGGCCACCGATCTGGTGGGCTGGCGCGCCGTCTACGGCGCGCTGGCGGGCGTGGCGCTGCTGCTGTGGGTTGCGGCGGCGCACTTACGCGGTGCGGGCAGCCCCAGCGGCCAGACAACCTCGCCGCTGACAGCGCTGCGAGTGCCTGGGATCACACGCGGTCTCTTGGCGACGGCGCTGCTGATGCTGGGTTTCTACAGCAGTTACTTCTTCACCGGCGCCCATATCACGCAAGTGCTGGGGCACAGCACCACTCAGGCCGGCCTGCTGCCGCTATTCTATGGCATCGGCTTTGGTCTGGCGGTGCTGATTGATCCGCTGCTGGACCGATTGGGGCTGGCGCGGGCAACACCGCCGGTGTTTCTGGGCGTCACTGCCAGCTATCTGCTGATGATGATCTGGGCAGACAGCTATCTGCTACTGTTGGGCCTCGCAGCACTGTGGGGGATCTGCCAGCATCTGGCGCTGAACCTGGTGGTGGCGCGGGTGACACAGCTGGACCCGCAGCAGCGCGGCGCCATCATGGGGTTGTTCAGCACCGTGACTTACATTTGCGTCTTCGCAGCTCCCTTTTCCGGTGCCGCGGCCTATGCTGGCTGGGGACTGGCGGGCTGCTTAACCGTCTCCGCCCTGCTATCGGCCTTCGCGGCGCTGGAAGCCTTGGGCTTGAAGCGCAAGAGGCTCAGCCCTGACGGTGCCCCGGCTTGACCGAGGGAATACGCGAGCGCCCGGTCTGCTGCAGAGGAGGCTGGGTGCCCTGATCCAGGCCTTGTCGGTGATTGGGACCTTGCCGCTTGCTGCGTTTGGCAACCGCGTTGATGCCTGCATTCACACCGGCGTTGACGGCGCGCCCCACCAGCCGGCGCAGCACCATGTTGATGATCCAGTTGATATTCATGGCGTCAGCCCTTTTCTGCCCTGCCCGCTATCTTAACCTCAAATTAAGACAATTCCGGGGCGCAGAACACCCCGGAGAATGACCTTGGCAGACACGATTACGTAAACCGTGTCCCAAGGCGTCACTCCTCGAACAGTTCTGCCTGTTCTTCCGGCTCTTCGTCGCCGTCGCCCCCCTGCCCCATAGGCAAGGCGCCGGGCGGCGGGCGGTTCTCCAGCAGGCCCGCGGCACGCAACTCTTTCAACCCCGGCAGATCGCGGGCACTTTCCAAACCGAAGTGATCCAGGAAGACCGGAGTCACCACAAAGGTCACGGGCCGGCCCGGCGTCATCCGGCGGCGGCCCAGGCGGATCCAGTCCATCTCCATCAACTGGTCGATGGTGCCTCGTGAGACCGACACGCCGCGGATCTCCTCGATCTCGGTGCGGGTCACCGGCTGATGATAGGCGACGATGGCAAGGGTTTCGATCGCGGCGCGGCTCAGCTTGCGCAGCTCGGTTGTTTCCTTTTGCATCAGGAAACCCAGATCAGGTGCAGTTCGGATCGCCCAGGCATCGCCCAGACGCACCACCCGCACGCCGCGGCCCTCGTAACGCTTGCGCAGATGCTCCACAGCTTCGCGCGGGTTGCAGCCATGCGGCATCCGCCCTTCCAGGTCGCGCAGCGTGACAGGCTCGGTGCTGGCAAACAGCACCGCCTCCACCATCCGTTCCTGCTCCGCCATCGGCGGCGCATCGAACAGCGTGTCGCTCTCTTCGCGGATGGGAGCGCCGTGGCTGTCCATAAGCTGGTCTTCCATCAGGTATCCTCGTTCAGGCTGCG
>NZ_LUKH01000483.1:0-2290 GCF_001593695.1 Leisingera sp. F5
GTGCTGGACGGCGCGCTGCCGATGGTACAACTGCTGTGGCGGCAGGAAACCGATGGTCTGGTGCTGGACAGCCCCGAACGCCGCGCGGCGCTGGACAAGGCGCTGCGGACCCGGATCGGCAAGATCCAGGACCCGACGTTGCGCCATCACTATGGCGAGGCGCTCAAGGAGTTGCGCTACCAGGCCTTTCGCCCGGCACGGCCACCCCGCCCAGACCGTCCGTTCCGGGGTGGGGGGCGTTACCAACAGCAGGCCCCCGCCGTGCCAACCCCCGGGGCCAAGTCATCGCGGCTGGCCTCTGGCGGTGAAGAGGAAGAGCGCCGTCTGCGCCAGGAGGTGATCCTGGCCGCGATCCTGTCAGCGCCCGATATCGCCGAGGAGTTCGAGGCCCAGCTGGAGGATATGGCCTGTTCCGACACCGAGCTGGCGGTTCTGCGCGACGCGATTCTGCGCGGGCTTGGAGACAGTGACAGGATGCTGGACGTGGTCGAGGCAGCGCTTGGCCCCGAGGCCCTTGAAAACCTTCGGTCCGGACGCCATGTGGCCGTGGTGCCCTGTATCCGGGCACCCGGAAACGCCGAGCTTGCCCGGCTGACGGTTGCAGAGGAACTGGCCAAGCTGGCCGCGCAGGATGGCTGGCAGCTGGAAATGAAAGAAGCCCAGGAAGATCTTGAGGCGCGGGCCGACGAGGCCCTGACCTGGCGCCTGGCAGAGGCCGCGCGCGTGCGTGCCCAAGCCGGACGCCGCCGCGACGAGGATGACGCAGACTATGACATTGGCCCCAACGGGGCCCCGATCGACCGCGAGGAACGCAGTGCGTTTGATTCGCTCCTGTCACAGATTCGATTCGACAAAAGCCGCAAATAAGCAGCGAATTGGTGACGAACTGGTAAAGAAATATGGTTAGACGGGTGTGCGAATCACCGAATCGCGCTAATGAGTCGGTTTATCGAATCGCCCCCGTTCCCGAGCCCCTCATCAGGAGAGCCGCATGGCAGCCAAGGACAACGAAGACGTAAAGTCCGAAGATCAGGAAGAGGAAATCAGCCTCGACATGAGCCAGACAGCGGTCAAGAAGATGATCGCCGAAGCGCGTGAGCGCGGGTACATCACTTACGACCAGCTCAACCAGGTTCTGCCCCCCGATCAGGTCTCTTCCGACCAGATCGAGGACGTGATGTCGATGCTCTCCGAAATGGGCATCCAGGTCACCGAGGAAGAAGAACAGGAAGAGGACGACAACAAGGGATCGACCGATCTGGTCGAGACCAAGAAGGCGGGTGAGGTCACGCTGTCGGGCGGTGGCGCCGAAAAGCTGGACCGGACGGACGACCCGGTGCGCATGTACCTGCGCGAGATGGGCTCGGTTGAGCTGCTCAGCCGTGAAGGCGAGATTGCCATCGCCAAGCGGATCGAAGCCGGCCGCAATACGATGATCCTGGGGCTGTGCGAAAGCCCGCTGACCTTCCAGGCGATCACAATCTGGCACGACGAACTGCTGTCCGAGGATATTCTTCTGCGCGACGTCATCGACTTGGAGGCCACCTTTGGCAACCAGATGGACGAAGACGGTGAAGAGGAAACCCCGGTTGTCGATACCGCGGCTGTTGCTGCGGCCAAGCCGGTCAAGGAAGAAGGTCCGGAGCTGGACGCCGACGGCAACCCGATTGCCAGCGATGACGACGATGATGAAGATGAACAGGCCAACATGTCGCTGGCCGCAATGGAGGCCGCGCTTAAGGACCGGGTGCTGGTCACGCTTGAGCGGATCTCGACCGACTTTGCGCAGCTGTCCGAAATGCAGGACAGCCGGATCTCGGCGACCCTGAACGAGGATGGTTCCTTCAGCACTCAGGACGAGGCGACCTATCAGGCGCTGCGCTCGGAAATCGTTGAGCTGGTGAACGGGCTGCACCTGCACAACAACCGGATCGAAGCGCTGATCGACCAGTTGTATGGTATCAACCGCCGGGTGATGCAGATCGACAGCTCGATGGTCAAGCTGGCTGACCAGGCCCGCATCAACCGCCGCGAGTTCATTGATGCCTATCGCGGCCGCGAGCTGGACCCGAACTGGCTCGCTGACATGGGCGGCAAGCCAGGCCGCGGCTGGCAGATGTTCATCGAACGCTCTACAGATAAGGTCGAAGAACTGCGCGCCGACATGGCCCAGGTCGGCCAGTATGTTGGTCTGGACATCTCGGAATTCCGCCGCATCGTGCAGCAGGTCCAGAAGGGCGAAAAAGAAGCCCGTCAGGCCAAGAAAGAAATGGTGGAGGCGAACCTGCGC
>NZ_LUKH01000484.1:0-2289 GCF_001593695.1 Leisingera sp. F5
CGGTATCCGGCAGCACTTGGCCCGTCTCCTCTTTGGATGTCTTTATCTGGGGGGATGGTTAACGGTTTTCAACCGGCCCGCCGCAAGGTCGCGCCCACATTGCCCGCAGCGCGCCCGGACCACAAGGGCGCAAATGGGGAAAGGGTGAGCAAAGCCCTAACAGGCCCGCCGCCGCCATTGACACAGCCCTTGATGCAACCTGACAGCGGCCGGAAATCCAGCACCTTGATCACCCCGGTGCCGGCGTCTAAACTGCACCCCGAAAACCGGAGATTGTATGACCTGAGTCATCCGGGCCCGCGGCATGTCGGCCCACACCAAACGCAAAAACCTTCAGTCCCGCAGTTTGCGGGCCGGTTATGCTTGGCCGCATTTCATCCTGCCACGCCCGTTAAACGGGCTCTCCGAGAGTTTTACGACATGAACCGCAGAAAACTTCCCGGCTTTCTGACCCCGCCTGTGCGCCCGCAGGTCTCTTCCGGCCTCAGCGAGCTGGGTTTCAAACCCTTTTTCCAACACCAAATGGCCGATGCCGCCGACGGCGCCACCCCGGCCCGCATCACCGCCATTCACCGCAGCCAGTTTGACCTCATCAGCGCTGACGGCCCCCTCACTTGCCCGGCCATTGAAGGCGCCGCGGTCGGGGACTGGCTGCTGCTTGACCCTGAAACGGGGCACAGCACCGCCCTGCTTGAGCGGGCCTCCCTGTTCAAACGGCGCGCACCAGGCACCGGCCGCGAAACCCAGCTGATTGCCGCCAATATCGACACGCTGTTTATCGTAACCTCCTGCAACCACGACTTCAACATAGCCCGGCTGGAACGATTTCTGGCGCTGACGAACGAGGCTGGCGCAACCCCGGTGATCATTCTGACCAAGGCAGACCTTGCAGACGATCCTGACAGCTACCGCCTGCAGGCCCAATCCCTGCAGGCAGGTCTGGTTGCCGAGACCATTGACGCCACCAACCCGGCGGAGGTGAACCGCTTGCGCGCCTGGTGCGGCCTGGGCGAAACAGTGGCACTGGCCGGCTCCTCAGGTGTCGGCAAGTCCACGCTGGCAAACACCCTGGCCCGCGGAGGGCTGATGCAAACCGGCGCAATCCGCGAAGATGACAGCAAAGGCCGCCATACAACCTCTCACCGCCAGATGCTGCGGCTGTCCGGGGCCGGCTGGCTGATCGACACCCCCGGCATGCGCGAGCTGCAGATATCAGACGCCCAGGAGGGTATTGATATGGTGTTTCAAGATCTTGCTGAAACCTCGGCGCACTGCCATTTCAACAATTGCCGTCACGAAAGTGAACCGGGCTGCGCCATTCAAAACGCAATCATGGACGGGCAGCTTGACCCGGCCCGGGTGGCACGCTGGAAAAAGCTGCGAACCGAGGACGCCTTTAACGCGCAGTCCCTGGCGGAACGCCGCGCCGCAGGCAAGGCGTTTGGCAAGATGGTCAAACAGGCCAAACGCATCAAACGCGTCAAACGAAAGAAATAAGCCCCACGGCCCGAACCCGCCCCTGGCGCGGCAGCGCCGGGGGTATCCGGCAGCCCGTTACAGCGGCTCGATATCGCCTTGCGCGCGGGTCTCGTGGAAATCTTTCTGCCAGGCCTCAAAGGTGCCCGCGGCAATCGCATCCCGCATGCCTCCCATGATCTCCTGAAAATAATGCAGGTTGTGCCAGGTCAGCAGCATCCCCGAGATCATCTCGTTCGAGCGGAACACATGGTGCAGATAGGCGCGGGAGTAGCTGGAACAGGCCGGGCAGCTGCACTGCTCATCCAGGGGCCGCGGATCGTCCTGGTGGCGGGCGTTCTTGATATTCACCACACCATAACGGGTAAAGGCCTGCCCGGTGCGGCCGGAACGGGACGGCAGCACGCAGTCCATCATATCGATGCCGCGGGCCACCGCGCCGACGATGTCGTCGGGCTTGCCGACCCCCATAAGATAGCGCGGCTTGTCCTCGGGCAGGAAACCGGGGGCGTAATCAAGGCAATCGAACATCGCTTCCTGCCCCTCGCCCACCGCAAGGCCGCCAACCGCATAACCTTCGAATCCGATCTTCTTCAGCGCTTCGGCGCTTTCTTCGCGCAGGTCCTGCTCCAGCCCGCCCTGCATGATCCCGAACAGCGCGTGGCCGGGACGGTCGCCGAAAGCTTCGCGCGACCGCTCTGCCCAGCGCATCGACAGCTGCATCGATTCCGCAATCCGCTCCCGGTCCGCAGGCAGCGCCGGGCATTCGTCGAAACACATCACGATATCCGAGCCCAGCAGGCGCTGGATTTC
>NZ_LUKH01000485.1:0-2285 GCF_001593695.1 Leisingera sp. F5
CACCTATATGCGGCAGGACCAAAAGGGCATTCTGCTCGGCATTTACGAAATTGACCACGAGCATTGGATGATGGACGGCGCGCCCTGGGAATACGGGTTCGAGCTGCAGCAGGAAGACCCCGACAGGATCGAACGCGAACTGACCCTGGGCTTTGAGCGCTACCCGGCGCTGCAGACCACCGGCGTGAAAACCTGGGTCAACGGCGCCTTCACCTTTGCCCCCGACGGCAACCCGCTGGTTGGCCCGGTGCGCGGCAAGCCCGGCTACTGGTGCGCCTGCGGCGTGATGGCGGGTTTCCTGCAGGGCGGCGGCGTTGGCAAATCCTTGGCCGAGTGGATGATCCATGGCGAGCCCGAGGCCGATGTCTTTGGCATGGATGTGGCCCGTTTCGGCGACTACGCCCAGAACAAGCGCTTTATCAAGGAAACCACCGGCCAGTTCTACACCCGTCGCTTCGTGATGACCTACCCGAACGAGCAGCTGCCCGCCGGCCGCCCGTTGAAGAAGGCGCCCGCCTATTCGGACATGACCGCCGCAGGCTGCCGCTGGGGCGCCAGCTACGGGCTGGAAATACCGCTCTATTTCGCGCCTTCCGAAGACTTCACTGAAACCCCGACCCTGAAACGCTCCAACGCCTTTGAAATCGTCGCAGATGAATGCAAGGCGGTACGCGAGACCGTTGGCCTCTTGGACATCTCCGCCTTCTCCCGCTTTGAGGTCTCAGGCGCGGGCGCCGAGGCCTGGCTTGACCGCATCATGGCCTCGAAACTGCCCAAACCCGGCCGCGCCAAACTGGCGCCGATGCTGTCCCCCGAAGGCCGCCTGAAGGGCGACCTCACCGTGTTCAACTGGGGAGATGGAACCTGGTGGATCATGGGCAGCTACTACCTGCGCGAATGGCACATGCGCTGGTTCCAGGACCACAAGGGCGAGGGCGTCGCGGTGCGCGACGTGACTGATGCCATCACCGGTTTCAGCCTCGCAGGCCCCAACAGCCGCAAGGTGCTGGAAAAGCTGACAGACGGCCCCATCGCAGACTTGCCCTTCATGGGCTGCGGCACTTTCGACATCGGGATGCTGCGCCTCAAAGTGGGCCGCCTCTCGGTCGCCGGTGAGCTGGGCTATGAACTCCACTGCTCCGCCGCTGAGCACATCACCCTGCGCGAAACCCTGCTGGAAGCGGGCGCGGACCTTGGCATCCGCGAATACGGCTTCAACGCGCTGCTCAGCCTGCGGCTGGAAAAGAGCTTCGGTATCTGGAGCGCGGAATTCACCCAAGGCTACACTGCGGCGCAAACCGGCATGGACCGCTGGATCAACTGGAACAAGGACTTTATTGGCCGCGAGGCCGCATTGAAGGAACGTGAGGCGGGCGGCCCGGCGCAGGTCGTAGTAACACTGGAAGTCGAGGCCACAGACGCCGATGCCAGCGGCTATGAACCGGTCTGGCAGGGAGATAAGCGCGTCGGCTTTGTCACCTCCGGCGGCTATGGCCACACACTGGGCAAATCGCTTGCCATGGCAATGGTGGACCGCGACGCCGCTGAAGAAGGTAGCAAACTGACAGTGCATATCGTCGGTCAGGAGCGTGCCGCCCGCGTGATTGCACCCTCCCCCTACGACCCTTCCGGCAAAGCGATGAGAGGCTGACCCCATGACCATCGAAAACCAAGGCAATGCTCGCGGACGCCGGCGCCGGGGCCGCGGGGGTGAAGCTACCCCTGCCCCGCAGCGCAATGTAAACTACCGCCAGCTGAAGAACCCTTTCCCGCTGATGGAGGTCTTCCCGGAGCATCAGATCGCGGACATGCATGAAACCGCACTGAAAATGCTGGAAGAGCTGGGCATGAAGGTGCTGCTGCCCGAGGCCCGCAAGATCTACGCCAAAGGCGGCGCCCGTGTCGATGAAGACACTGAGATGGTCTATATTGGCCGCGAAATTATCGAGGCTGCGCTGACCACCGCGCCACGCTCCATCACCTGCCGGGCAGGCACGCGGGAGCGCGACATCACGCTGGAGCTCGGCAGCCTGGTGTTCCAGGCAGGCGCCGGTGCGCCCAATGCCACCGATCTGGAACGCGGACGCCGCCCCGGCTCAGCCCAGGACTATCTAGAGTACCTCAAGCTCACCCATCACTTCGACGTCTTCCACATGATCTCGCCCCAGGTGGAGCCGCAGGACGTGCCCGTGCACCTGCGCCACTACTTCACCACCGAGGCGCAGATGACGCGGACCGACAAATTCCCCTTCATCTTCTCGCGCGGCACGCCGCAGGTGATGGAC
>NZ_LUKH01000486.1:0-2283 GCF_001593695.1 Leisingera sp. F5
TGACTCCGGCTCAAACCGGCACTCTGCGCACCTTAATCGTACACCGCTGGCGCCGCGTCGTTCTGCGCCACCCGGATTTGCCCTCCGGCTTCCATCCTGAAAACTGGACCGGCGAGACCTGCCGCACGCTGGTGTTTGCCCTGCTGGACAAACTGCCCCGCCCGGATCTGGCAGAGTTCGACAGCCTGTCCGAATAAACCGTGCTGCCGGCAGCCCTCGCTCCCGCGACAGTGGTTGTGAAGGGTTCCCCGGACAAAAAAGAACCCGCAAATGTTTGAAGTTAAGGCGCTTTTTCACGTGGTTTGAAAAATGTCCGAAGAATCCGTTATTCTCCCCCTTTTCTGCTTGACCCGGCGAGCCGCATTCCGTAAATCGCGTCCACACAGAGCGGCGGAGTAGCTCAGTTGGTTAGAGCAGCGGAATCATAATCCGCGTGTCGGGGGTTCAAGTCCCTCCTCCGCTACCACCCTTCCCCCATAAAAATCAGGCTATTGAGTTCAGTGGATAATATCCTCCCTGCGAGTTTTCCGCCGGGACTGCAATGGGACTGCAACCCGGCGGCGGGATTGTATCCGGGGTTCGTGTGCCTGTCCTTCCGGAATGACAGCCTTTATTTGCTGCCCGGTTGGAACCTTTGGCCTGCAACTCGTTGCATTCGACGCGCTGCGAGCAGCTAACAACATTTGGAATTGAGAATTTCGCGCTACCGGGAACACGGCACTTGGTGGAGGTTTTCCACACTTTACAACCGCAGGCATATACCCCATGCACCTACAATGACGCAACCCATTGGATTCAAACATATACTACAGAAATGGATATACAATGCGCGACATCTCCACTCTCCCTGGCCAAACTCTACAATCCGACATCCAGGGCGGTGATTTTAACTTCGTCAAAGGAAATCTGGTAAGCACCTTCGGCGGCGCTATCCCCCCTGGCACCGATGACCCAGTGATGACCGTAGACGGGACCGCATATTGGGAGGGTGCCGTGTTCAACTACTATGATGCCGAATCCGCTGCGGACGGCCTGGTCAGCAACGACGGTTGGAACCGCAAACTTGTCATCCTCGGTAGCAATATGGAGTTCGAATCCGCAGGAGTACCAACGTCCGGCGACATAGAAGCCATCGTCATCATGAACGCTCATGAGCAGGTTCTGGTTGGCGCTGTCGACCTTGAAGGTGTTTCGGCAGCCGACTTCTACGCCGTATGGACCAGCGCCTCAACTGCGGACGACACGGCGTTTATCAACTCGATTTTTGAGAACGACGGACCTGAGGACGACGTGATCACAGGTACTAACCGTGACGATTTCATCATTGGCACAGCTGACGATGACATCATCAACGCGGGCGCTGGCAGTGATGTGGTAAAAGGTGGTTCCGGAAATGATACCCTATCCGGCAATAGCGGCAGCGACGTCTTACAAGGGCAGGGAGGGCACGACAGGCTATTTGGGAATAGCGGCAATGATAAGTTGATCGGCGGGGCCGGCAGGGACGTCCTGAAAGGAGGAGGCGGACGCGACAAACTCTTCGGCGGCAGCGGCAAAGACCTGCTGAAAGGCGGCGGCGGCAACGACAAACTGAATGGCGGCACAGGCAACGACAAGCTGATTGGAAACAGCGGTGCCGATGACTTTATCTTCTCATCAGGGTTTGACCTAGTGGTGGATTTCGGCGGCAGAGATCAAGTGGACTTACGCAAAGCCAGCGGCATCAGCGATTTCGACGATCTCATCTCCAACCACGTCCGCCAAGGCTCGAAAGGCGTTGTGATCACAGACGATGATGGCGATGCAATGCGTTTGAACGGAATCGAAATTTCCGATTTGGACCAAGGCGATTTCATTTTCTAACTCCTGATGCCCTCCGCTTCTCGGCATTAGAAAACACTGAACTCGCGGCGCCAAGCCGCGAGTTCAATTTGTTTGGGCGCACCATGAACGACACTCAACAGATCCAGACTGCTTTGTTGCACAAATGAACTGAGGGGATTCATGTTGTGAATCCAGCGTGATAGCTGGAGCGCATGAGCAGCTGGGCCCCTACGAAGTATAAGACCACGAACTGGCCGTCTTGCAATGACAGCTTGAGGCAGCGTGGATCGCTGTCGATCTGGTTTGATCCTGAGATGATCTGGACACCTCGACCGGCTGGCAAACGCGGCCGGCACCCGCAATTCAGCGATGCGGCGATCCAGGCCTGTCTGACCTTGAAGGTGTTGTTCGGGATGCCGCTTCGGCAGACGAACCGGGTTCGTTGAAAGCCTGCTGCGG
>NZ_LUKH01000487.1:0-2280 GCF_001593695.1 Leisingera sp. F5
TTGTTGCCGTCTACATCTGGGGCACCTCGGGCTTTTGATCCCGGGAATGTAATGGTTACATGTTTGCGGTTCCAAAAACCGCGGACAGACATTAATGAGCAAGGCGCGCAGGGCAGCAGGCTCTGCGCGCCTTTACTATTGAAGCGGAGCAGCCCGGATGCGGCGTGTCATCTTCCTGTTGATCATCAGCGGCGCGGGCCTTGCCATTCTGATCGGCCTGGGCACCTGGCAGCTGCAGCGCATGGCCTGGAAAGAAGATATCCTCGCTACCATCGAGGCACGGATCGCGGAAGAACCCGTAACTGTGCTTCCCTCAGACTTTGATCCTGAAGTGGACAAGTACCGCCCCATTCGTCTTTCCGGCGACATCGGTGAAAATGAGCTGCACGTCCTTTCTTCGTTTAAGGACCTGGGGCCAGGGTTTCGTGTGGTCTCCGATTTCACCTTGGCGAACGGCCGTAAGGTTCTGATCGACCGCGGGTTTGTAACGCAGGCTGACAGGCCGGATGACCGTTACTTTGGCCCCGCGGAGATTGAAGGCAACCTGCACTGGCCGCAAGAAACCGACAGCTACACGCCTAAACCGGATTGGGTGGATAACATTTGGTTTGCCCGTGACGCCGAACAGATGGCCGATTATCTTGGTACCGAGCCTGCCATGATTGTTCTAAGGCGCAATCCCCAAGGCGAGGCCGGCTTGTTGCCAGTGCCTGTCGACACGGCCTCCATCCCGAACAACCACTTGCATTATTCGATCACCTGGTTTTCGCTGGCCTTCATCTGGGCCGCAATGACCGTCTACTTCCTGCGGCGCAGCCGCCCTTGAACCAGAAGAGCTGAAGGCGATGAAATATATCTCGACCCGGGGCCAAGCGCCCGAGCTGACCTTTGAAGACGCAATGCTGACCGGCCTCGCGCGCGACGGCGGCCTGTATGTGCCGGCCGAAATCCCGCAGATGCACCAGGATGAGATCGCGGCACTGGCGGGCCTGTCCTATGAGGAAACCGCCTTCCGCGTCATGCGCCCTTTCATCGGTGATTGCTTCACCGACGAGGAATTCCGCGCCATCATCGCCCGCGCTTACGAGGGCTTCGGCCACGCCGCCCGCGCACCGCTGAAGCAGCTGGCACCGAACCACTTCCTGCTGGAATTGTTCCACGGCCCCACGCTGGCGTTCAAGGACTTCGCCATGCAGCTGATCGGCCAGCTGTTCCAGGCTGCGCTTGAGCGGCGCGGCGACCGGGTGACCATTGCGGGCGCGACATCCGGCGACACCGGTTCGGCAGCGATGGAGGCCTTCCGGGGCCTCAGCAACGTTGACGTCTTCATCCTGTATCCGCACGGCCGGGTCTCCGAAGTGCAGCGCCGCCAAATGACCACCCCGCAGGATGCCAACGTCCATGCGCTGGCCGTTGATGGCGACTTTGACGACTGCCAGGCGCGCGTCAAAGATATGTTCAACGACTTCGATTTCCGCGACGGCGTGAAACTGGCGGGCGTGAACTCGATCAACATCGCCCGCGTTCTGGCGCAGGTCGTTTATTACTTCTCCGCCGCCGTCTCTCTGGGGGCGCCGGACCGCAAGGTGAGCTTCACCGTGCCGACTGGAAACTTCGGCGACATCTTCGCGGGATTCATTGCCAAGCAGATGGGCCTGCCGATCGATCAGCTGGTGGTTGCCACCAACCAGAACGACATCCTGCACCGCTGCCTGTCGGGGCAGGGGTACTACAAGGGCGACACCCAACCCTCGATCAGCCCGTCGATGGACATTCAGGTGTCGTCGAACTTCGAGCGTGCCCTGTTCTACGCCTATGGCCAAGACAGCAAGGCCATTGCCCAGTTGATGGATGAGCTGAAGAACGGCGGCTTCGACGTGTCGCAAGGGGCCATGCAGGCGCTGAGCGAAACCTATGCCTCGGGCCGCACCTCTGAGGAAGAAACCCTGGCCACAATCAAATCCGAACTGGCTGCCTCGGGCGAGCTGCTTTGTCCGCATGGAGCCGTTGGCGTGAAGGTCGCGAACGAGCACCGCGAGGCGGATGTGCCGATGATCACGCTCGCCACTGCCCACCCGGCGAAATTCCCGGCTGCCGTAGAAGATGCCAGCGGCATTCATCCGCCTCTTCCTCCGCGGATGGCAGATCTGTATGACAGGCCGGAACGGGTAACCCGGATCAGCAGTGATCTGGCGGCCCTTGAGGATCACATCAGAAAGAACATCGCGAATTGACAGTTCAGCAGCACACACTCGCCAACGGGTTCCGCATCGTCTCCGA
>NZ_LUKH01000488.1:0-2280 GCF_001593695.1 Leisingera sp. F5
GGTCCAGCTCACGCACCTCGGCCTGGGTACGGGTCACGCCGATGCGGTAGACAATCTCGGTGCCGCAGGTTGAGGCGCCGGAATGGGTGATCCCGTCGATGATCCGCTCCATCGAGGAGCCCGGCTCCACCAGGAAGCTGCCGGCCTTCAGCTGGCCGGTTTTCTCGCTGTATTTGGCGCCGAGGCGGAAGATGGCGGCGGAGGCGACCGCACCCTGGGTTTCCAGGTCGCGGCTCACCCGTGCCATGTTCGAGCCCCGCTCAACCCGCAGGCAGATCGCTGTCTCCAGCGGCCCTTCAGCGGTGTATTGCGATTTGCCCCATAGGATCAGGCCGCCCAGCAGAAACAAAGCCGCAATGAGCACTGTCAGCATGTTGGAGGCGAGGCTGCGCCACATCAGCCGGCCTTTCCGAAGATCACCGAGGCATTGGTGCCGCCAAACCCAAAGGAGTTCGACAGCGCAATCTCAACCTTACGCTCACGTTTGGCGTTGGGGGCCAGATCCACCTGGCTTTCGATGGCGGGGTTATCCAGATTGATGGTCGGCGGTGCGACCTGATCGCGGATCGCCAGGATCGAGAAGATCGCCTCAATCGCACCGGCCGCGCCCAACAGGTGCCCGGTGGCCGATTTGGTCGAAGACATGGTGACATTGGCGGCGTGGTCGCCCAACAGCCGTTCAACCGCACCCAGCTCAATTGTGTCGGCCATGGTCGAAGTGCCATGCGCATTGATATAGTCAATGGCAGACGGCTCCAGGCCGGCGTTTTTCAGCGCCGCCCTCATCGAGCGTTCGCCGCCTTCGCCATTCTCGGACGGCGCGGTGATGTGGTAGGCGTCGCCGACATGCCATAGCCCAGCACCTCGGCATAGATCTTGGCGCCGCGGGCCTTGGCGTGCTCGTAGTCTTCCAGCACAACGATGCCGGCGCCCTCGCCCATCACGAACCCGTCGCGGTCGGCGTCATAGGGGCGCGAAGCCGCTTTGGGGTCGTCGGCGCGTTTGGTGGACAGCGCCTTGCAGGCGTTGAAGCCGGCGATACCGATCTCGCAGATCGCCGCCTCGGCGCCGCCTGCAATCATCACGTCGGCATCGCCGGATTTGATCAGCCGCGCCGCGTCGCCGATGGCGTGGGCGCCGGTCGAGCAGGCAGTCACAACCGAATGGTTCGGGCCCTTGAAGCCAAAGCGGATCGACACCTGTCCCGAGATCAGGTTGATCAGCGCCCCTGGAATAAAGAACGGCGAAATCCGGCGCGGCCCTTTTTCCTGTAGGGTGATCGCACCCTTTTCGATGGATTGCAGCCCACCAATCCCCGAACCGATCATCACGCCTGTGCGCAGGCGGCTCTCTTCGTCTTCGGGCATCCAGCCCGCGTCTTCGGCGGCCTGAATTGTAGCGGCATAGCCATAGAGGATGAAATCATCGACCTTGCGGCGCTCTTTGGGTTCCATCCAATCGTCGGGATTGAAGGTTCCGTCGGATCCATCGCCCATCGGCAGCTCGCAGGCGTAATTCGTGCCCAGATTGCTGGCATCAAACCGAGTGATTGTCCCCGCACCGGATTCACCGGCCAGCAAACGGCTCCAGGTTTCCTCGACCCCACATGCCAGCGGAGTGATCATTCCAAGCCCAGTAACAACGACACGACGCATAGTGATATGCCCTTCCTCAGCAGTCTTTATCCGCTCATACCCTGCATTTACCCCCATGGGCAAGAGCAGGAGGCCACCGGACGGCCCGCACGGCGCGGAATTGCCTTTGCTAACGGGACGTCGTACCGCCCCGCGCGAACCATGCCCCTGTGCAGGGGCTCAGGCACAATGCCCTAGCGTCACGCTGTCCACACACCCGCCTAACGCGAGTCCATCGCGCAGGGCGCGGATAGGGCGAATCAGAACGCCGCTTGACGTAGATGTAAAAAGGCCCCCGCCGTTTCCGACAGGGGCCCTTAGCGGCAAAGCCGCGTAACTTAGGAGGCTTCGGTGATGAACTTCACCGCGTCGCCGAAAGTCTGAATGGTTTCTGCTGCGTCATCGGGGATTTCGATGCCGAATTCCTCTTCGAAGGCCATAACCAGCTCAACGGTGTCCAGGCTGTCCGCGCCCAGGTCGTCGATGAACGAGGCATTCTCGGTCACTTTGTCTTCTTCCACACCCAGGTGCTCAACAACGATCTTTTTTACGCGGTCTGCGACGTCGCTCATGTCTATTCCTCGTCTTTCAGGGCACTCTGCCCAGTTCTGCCCTTGCCCGTGCGGGCGGCGTGGTTGTTGCCCGG
>NZ_LUKH01000489.1:0-2276 GCF_001593695.1 Leisingera sp. F5
GGCGATGCCGACGCCAACGGTCCAATCGCCCTGCTGCTGGGCCAGCGCGGGGCCGGCCAGCGCGGCCAGGGCAGAGGTCAATGCCAAAGCGGAAACCATGCGTTTCATGGGGTGCGTCCCTTTTCTTATGATTACTCCGCCGTGGTGCACCCGGAAGCGGGTGGAAACCCTGATCTGAATCAAGGAGACCCTTGCTTTGCCTTTGAAAATGCAGGGAAAAAATGCATATCAGCTATGCGTTTCTGGAATGTCTAAATATGCATGATTTTTGTAACATTCCTGGGCTGCGCGCCGATGGCAGCTGGGACCTGCCGGAGCGGCTGAACATGGCCGCCCAATGCCTGTCGCATCCTGCTGAGGCTGTGGCGCTGATCGATATGACCGGCCCTGCGCGCCGCAGCTTTTCTTATGGCGCGCTGTCCGAGATGGTGGATGGCCTGGCTCGCTACCTGCTGACCCGCATCCAGCCGGGCGACCGCGTCGGCGTGCTGCTGAGCCAGTCGCCATGGTGTGCTGCAGCGCATCTGGCCATCTGGAAGGCGGGCGGCATCTCGGTGCCGCTGTTCAAGCTGTTCAAACGCGACGCGCTGGCCTCCCGCGCAGGCGATGCCGGAGTGCAGTTTGTTTTTACGGACACCGAGGGAGCGGATCTGCTCGGCGATCTGGCCGAAGCGGTGATGACAGAGACCGCCGGAATGGATGGCCCGCCGGTGCCTTTTGCCGACACCACGCCTGAAACCCCAGCGGTGCTGATTTACACTTCGGGCACCACCGGCAACCCCAAGGGCGCGCTGCATGGCCACCGGGTGCTGACCGGGCACCTGCCGGGTGTTGCCATCAGCCATGACCATTTGGGGCAGGAGGGCGATTGCCTTTGGACCCCGGCGGACTGGGCCTGGATCGGCGGGTTGTTCGATGTGCTGATGCCGGGCCTGGCGCTGGGCGTTCCAGTGGTCGCCGCACGGCTGGACAAGTTCACACCTGAGGCCTGCGCCGATCTGATCGCAAAGGCCAGTGTGCGCAACATCTTCTTTCCGCCGACCGCGCTCCGGATGCTCAAGGCAGCCGGGCAGGGGCTCCACGGCCTGCGCTCTGTTGCCAGCGGTGGAGAGCCCCTGGGCGCCGAAATGCTCGCCTGGGGCCGGCGGCGGCTGGGGGTGACCATCAACGAGTTTTACGGCCAGACCGAATGCAATATGGTGGCCTCCTCCTGTGCTGCGGATTACGAACCGCGCCCGGGCTGCATTGGCAAAGCGGTGCCGGGGCATGAGCTGGCGGTGATTGATGGGTCGGGCAATCCCACGGACGGCGAGGGCGACGTTGCCATTCGCCGCGGCTCTGCCTCAATGCTGCTGGAATACTGGAACCGGCCTTCGGAGACCGCGGCAAAGTTCCGCGGCGACTGGCTGGTGACCGGCGACCGCGGCGTCTGGGAGGGTGATTATCTGCGCTTTGTGGGGCGCGAGGATGACGTGATCACCTCGGCAGGCTACCGTATCGGCCCGGCGGAGATCGAGGATTGCCTGCTGACCCACCCGGCGGTGGCGACTGTGGGCGTGGTCGGCAAGCCCGATCCTCTCAGGACCGAGATCGTCAAGGCCTATGTGGTGCTGAAACCTGGTGCCACCGCCGCCGAGAAAGAACTGCAGGACTACGTGAAGGAGCGCCTCGCGCAGTATTCCTACCCGCGCGAAGTGGAATTTCTCGACGCCCTGCCGATGACTGTAACCGGCAAGGTGATCCGCAAGGAACTGAAGGCGCGGGCTGCGGGGGAGACGGGCCTTTGACACAGAGACAAGAAAGCCTCAGTGACAAGCATGTTGCCTGGTTTGCCCGGTTATTGAACCCTAAATGCCCAGAGTGCGGTGGCATTGTGCCCGGTGCCAAGCTGGTGCCTCGAAGGCGCAAACGGTTGAAAGCTGTTGCGTGCAGATCCTGTGGTGCGCGCTGGTGTCTGGGGCTGAGCCATTTTGAATACAGCTTCCGGCTTATGACGCGGTGCGCTCCCCTGATGATTGCCTCGTTCTTTCTAATGGGCGGCTTCTTGGAAACCATATTTCCGCAGCTGACCTACGAGACATCAACCGGTCTGACAAAACTGCGGGGCGGGGCTTTCCCGTTTTTCCTGATCGCATTCTTTGCGCCTGTAGTGGCTTTTAACCGCCGCCTCCCTTTGAAAAAGGAAATGGAATGAAACTCACATCCAAGGCGATGCCCTCCTCGGAAGGCTTCAAGCAGAACCGCGAGGCGCATCTGGACGCCCTTGCGCAGATCAG
>NZ_LUKH01000490.1:0-2276 GCF_001593695.1 Leisingera sp. F5
GTTTCTGACAATGCTTGGCCCGTCCGGTTCGGGCAAGACAACCTGCCTGATGATGCTGGCAGGATTTGAAACCGCTACCCATGGCGACATTCGCCTGGGCGGAACGTCAATCAACAACATCCCGCCGCATAAGCGGGGCATCGGCATGGTGTTCCAGAACTATGCGCTGTTCCCGCACATGACGATTGCAGAGAATCTTTCGTTTCCGCTGGAAGTCCGCAAGATGGGCAAGTCCGAGCGCGAAGCCAAGGTGAAGCGTGCGCTGGACATGGTGGAAATGGGCGCTTTTGGCGGCCGCCGCCCGTCGCAGCTTTCGGGCGGTCAGCAGCAGCGGGTCGCCTTGTCCCGCGCGCTGGTGTTTGAACCGGAACTGGTTCTGATGGACGAGCCGCTTGGCGCGCTTGATAAGCAGCTGCGCGAAAAAATGCAGTTCGAAATCACCCATCTGGCGCACAGCCTGGGGATCACCGTGGTCTACGTGACCCACGACCAGACCGAAGCGCTGACAATGTCCGACCGTGTCGCCGTGTTCGATGATGGCCGGATCCAGCAGATCGCGCCGCCGGACCAGCTGTATGAAAGCCCGGACAACAGCTTTGTTGCCCAGTTCATTGGTGAAAACAACACGCTGGAAGGCACCGTCAAGGAAATCAACAACGGTATTGCCCTGGTGCAGCTTGACGATGGCGAACTGATTGACTGCAAGCCGGTCAACGTGTCCCGCCCGGGCGAGCGCACCCGCGTGTCGATCCGTCCCGAACGGGTGGAATACAACAAGGAACGCCTGCAGGAAGGTGTTCATACGCTTAAGGCGGAAGTGCTGGAGTTCATTTATATGGGCGACATCTTCCGCACCCGTCTGCGGGTGGCCGGCAATGATGAGTTCATCATCAAGACCCGGAACGCCCCGGACCAAGTCCGTCTTCAGCCCGGTCAGCAGATCGAAATCGGCTGGCTGCCGGAAGACTGCCGCGCGCTGGACGCCTGATCCGCACGCGCAAACCCCCGGCAGACGAATGACCGGGGGGATTCTCACATCTGTGAATTTCAACAAGGAGAGACTCTCTATGAAACTCAGCAAAATGTCTGCACTGGCGGTGACCACCGCCCTTTGCGCCCCTTCGGCCTTTGCCGAAGAAATGGCCAATGAGCTGACACTGGTATCCTGGGGCGGCGCCTACCAGGCCAGCCAGCAGAAAGCCTATGTGGAACCCTATCTGGCCGCTAACCCCGGCGTTAAGGTGATCTGGGACGAAAGCTCGGCTGAGGCCGTGGCGAAGATCCGCGCCATGAACGAAGCCGGCAATGTGACCTGGGACCTGGTGGACGCTGTGGCCTCCGACTCCATGCGTCTGTGCGACGAAGGACTGGCCGAAGAAATCAACCATGACGAAGATCTGGCAGCGGCGCCCGACGGCTCCTTGGCCTCCGAAGATTTCGGCGACCTGATTGTCAGTGACTGCTTTGTGCCGCAGATCGTTTATTCGACCACATTCGGCTACCGCACCGACCTGATCGACAAGCCGGAAACCGTCTGCGCCATCTTTGATACCGAAAAGTACCCGGGCAAGCGCTCGCTGCAGAAGCGCCCGATCGACAACATGGAATGGTCGCTTTACTGCGATGGCGTCGCCAAGGATGAAATCTACGACGTTCTGGGTACCGACGAAGGTGTGGAGCGTGCGTTGGCCAAGCTCGACACCATCAAGGACCAGGTGGTCTGGTGGACTGCTGGTGCGGAAACTCCGCAGCTGCTGGCCGACGGCGAAGTTGTCATGGGCTCAACCTTCAACGGCCGCCTGTTCTCGGCAATTGCTGAACAGGGTCAGCCGATCGGCATGCTTTGGGACATGCAGTCCTTTGACCTGGATGGCTGGGTTGTTCCGGCTGGACTGCCTGCAGACCGCAAGGCGCGCGTGATGGACTTCCTGAAGTTCGCCACCGATACGCAGCGCCTGGCCGATCAGGCCGCCTACATCTCCTATGGTCCGGCCCGTGCTTCCTCGGCGCCGCTGGTTGGCAAGCACGCTGAACTGGGTATCGACATGGCCCCGCATATGCCGACTGACCCGGCCAATGCAGGCAACGTCCATGTTTATGACTACGAATGGTGGGCAGACAACCGCGATGACCTGAACGGCAAGTTCCAGGCGTGGCTGGCCAAGTAATCTGACCGTATCCGAGATACTGCAGGGGGCCTGAACGAAACAGGCCCCCTGCCCAAAAAATAAAAGACCCGACGGGGAACCCAATGAGTGATATTACCCAATCCGGCC
>NZ_LUKH01000491.1:0-2276 GCF_001593695.1 Leisingera sp. F5
GGCTTTGGCGCTTTGCCACAGGGGGTGGCTCCCGCCCGCGCGGGATGCAGGCAAGCTGCACCGCCTTGCGGTTGGGCTTGGCGCCGCGCGGCGGCGCGGGAGGCTTGCGCCGATCCTGATCCGCGGGCAGGGTGGCTGCTGGAACAGGGAGACAGCGATGCTGGAACTGCGCCCCAATTGCGAGCTGTGCGATAAAGATCTGCCGCCGGATGCAGCGGATGCGCGGATCTGCAGCTATGAGTGCACCTATTGCGCGGAGTGCGTGGAGCAGGTGTTGCATGATGTCTGCCCCACCTGCGGCGGCGCCTTTGCGCCGCGGCCCATCCGGCCGAAGACGGCCTGGCGGGCAGAACTGATGCTGGGGCTGGGGAACCATCCGGCCTCGACGGAACGGGTGCATTCGACGTTCACCCGCGCGGATATCGAAGCGCATGTGGTGCGGATCCGGCATCTGAAGCCGGAAGAGCGGTGATCGGAACCGCCCAGCAGGCGGCTCCGGTTGTTTCCGGGATCAGTCCCGCTGTTTCGGCAGGATCAGGTTCAGCACCAAGCCCGCAACGCCGGAGAGGCCAATGCCCGCGAGGGTGAAGCCTTCGCCGAATTGAAGCGTCAGCCCGCCCAGGCCGATGATCAGTACGGTGGAGATGATCACCATGTTGCGCGCCTCGGACAGCGCCTCGCCCAGTTTTGCCAGAACCGACAGACCGACCACGGTGACCATGCCGAAGAGCAGGATCATGATGCCGCCCATCACCGGCATCGGGATGGTGGCAAGCGCACCCGACAGCTTGCCCGCGAAGGATAGCGCGATGGCGAAGAGCGCCGCCCAGGTCATGATCGCCGGGTTGAAGGCGCGGGTGAGCGTTACGGCGCCGGTGACCTCGGAATAGGTGGTGTTGGGCGGGCCGCCTAAGATGCCCGCGGCGGCGGTGGCCAGGCCGTCGCCCAGCATGGTGTTCTGGATGCCGGGCTTGTCCATGTAGTCACGCTTGGTCACGCTAGAGATCGCCATGATGTCGCCGAAGTGTTCGATCGCAGGCGCAATGGCGACCGGCAGGATGAACAGGATTGCGGCCAGGTTGAACTCAGGCGTGACGAACTCCGGGACCGCGAACCAGGGGGCGCTGGCCAGCGGAGCGGTATCCACCAGGTTTTGCCCGGTGACTGCGCCGAGGATCAGCGCGGCGGCATAGCCTGCGGCGACGCCGGCCAGAATCGGCACCACGCGCATGATGCCGCGGCCGAGAATGGCTGTGAGCATGGTGGCGCCAAGGGCTGCGGCGGCCAGCAGCAGGGCGGTGTCTTTCGGCATCACCTGAGTGTCGCCGGCCAGGCCGGTTGCCATGTTGACGGCGACGGGGGCAAGCGACAGGCCGATCACCATAATCACCGGGCCGACCACCACGGGCGGCAGCAGCCGGTGCATGAAGCCCGCGCCAAAGGTGCGGATGGCAAAGCTGAGGGCGACATAGAGAAGGCCCGCCGCGGCGAGCCCACCGGTGGTGGCGGCCATGCCCCATGTCTGCACGCCGTAGATGATCGGTGCGATGAAGGCGAAAGAGGACGCCAGGAACACGGGCACCTGGCCGCGGGTCACGATCTGGAAGATCAAAGTTCCAAGCCCTGCGGTGAACAGGGCGACACTGGGGTCCAGCCCGGTCAGTAGCGGCACCAGCACCAGCGCGCCGAAGGCGACGAACAGCATCTGGGCGCCGATCAGCGCCTGTTTCGGGGAGAATTTATAGTCGGCGTCCTGGGCTTCAGGCACAGGAGTGCGGTCGCTGGTGGCGGTCATTGTCATGCTCGTTCTTTGGTTCAGCCGCTTGTGCGGGAGGCTCCTGAATGGAGGCCGGGCACAAAATCCGGCTGCTGGTAAACGGAAAATCCGGCTTTGACCATCCGGTCAGAAGGAGATTCCGCCAGCCGCGGGCAAGGTGTCGCAACAGGGCCGGGAAATTGCCGGTTTTCTGCAAGCCGGATGGTGGTCGGACTGGGCCTGCTGCAGGTGGCAGCATTTAACGGACCGCGAAGCATGACCTTGGACAATGACCCTCTCCTCCAACCCCTGCAGATCCGGCATCTGAGCTTGCGAAACCGGATCATGAGCACAGCCCATGCGCCCTCGTTCCAGGAGGGCGGGCATCCGCGGGACCGTTACCGGCTGTATCACGAGGAGAAGGCGCGCGGCGGTATTGCGCTGACGATGATTGGCGGCTCGACCAATATCGCGCCGGACAGCCCGTCGGTCTTCGGGCAGCTCTATGCAGGCGATGATA
>NZ_LUKH01000492.1:0-2275 GCF_001593695.1 Leisingera sp. F5
GCTGTACTGGCTGAACTCTCCGCAGGACAAAAGACGAGCCACTGGATGTGGTTCGTCTTTCCCCAATTGGCCGAACTGGGCCAATCGCACATGGCACAGCTTTACGGGATCGAAGACCTGGCCGAGGCCACAGCCTATCTGAACCACGAAAAGCTGCGCAGCCGCTTGGTGGACGCCAGCCGTCTGATGCTGCAGCATCAGGGTTCAGATCCCGTGCAAATCCTCGGCAGTACCGACGCCAAGAAACTGCGCTCTTCGATGACGTTGTTTGCAGCTGTGCCCAGTGCGCCGGCGGAATTCCGGCAGGTGCTTGAGATCTTCTATGGCGGTCAGCCCTGTCCACTGACCAAGGCAGCTCTTGCCGGGACGTAACCCGGCGCCCTCCCCTTTGGTCACTATTGCCCGGTATCCCTAACGTGCCTAACCCTCACCGCGAGCAAGGGAGGAACATATGGCACTTCAGGACATCGCCGAGGACATCCGGACAGGTCTGGCTGGAAAGAGCTTTGACGGCACGCTGAAATTCGACTGTGGGGAGGATGGCGTTATCGTGCTCGCCGAAGGCGGTGCCAGCACCTATGACTGTGACACCGACTGCACGCTTCAGCTTTCCAGAGAGAACCTGAAAAAGCTTCTCACCGGCAAGCTCAACCCGATGACGGCCGTAGTGATGGGAAAAATAAAAATCTCCGGCGACATGGGTGTTGCCATGAAACTGGGCAAACTGATCGGCTGAGCCTCTTCTTCTGACTGAAAACATCCTGGGGGTGAGCGCCGCAGGCGCGAGGGGGCAACGCCCCCTTCTCCCTTCAGATTTTCGCTGCCTTCATTTGCTCATATAAAGGCAGCGCCGCCTGCAGCACGGGCTGCAGGTCTTCCGGCACCTCCGGCAGCGGGCCTTCCGGGCCAGCAAATCCGGTTGAATTCCAGACCGCACCGTACCAATGCGCCGCCCACACGCCGTCGTCCTTATGTCCGCCCCTTGGCCAGGTCAGCATCTTCGGGGAATACGGCATGCCAACCGTCTCGCACAACTGTTCCAGTTTGCCTGCCGGATCATTCCGAATGTCATGGCTGTCCACGACAACCGGTGCATGTCCCCAGCTGCGCACCAGTTCGAGCAGCTCCGCCTGCTGGCGGAATCCAATGTCTTCCAATGTGGGATTTTCCCGTTTCACCGCATATGAGGCGATCACACGGGCAGGATGACGGATCAGAAAGACATTAGTGACCTCTTGCATCCACTGCCGCGGAACGCCGGGGATCATATGCTGTGTCATGTGTTTTTGATAGTAGTACGGCTTGGCGCCTGGAACCTGCCCCAACAGCGCCTCTGCCACCGTGTTCGGATCCCGCGGCTGGCTGTCCAGAATTTCTCCCCGCATCGGGTGGCTCAGGCCGGTCATCGCCAGATAGGCGGCATAAAACGGTTCATCCACCACCGCGCAGTCACCCCGGTTGCCAAAGGCGTACATCAACGCCGTCGACAGGTTCCGCGGCCCGGACCACATGGCAATCCGCATCATGCGCACTCCTTTTCGATCAGATCCTTATAGAGGGCACGAAGATTTTCGGTCATGGGTCCCATCTGACCGCTGCCGATCTGCCGCCCGTCGATGCTGCCCACCGGTGTCTGCGCCCCGAAAGTGCCAGTCAGAAAGGCTTCGTCGGCACCGTATGCATCCACCAGCGAATAGTTCCGCTCGTGAACTGGGATACTGTTGGCGCGGCACAAGTCGATCACTTTCTGCCGGGTAATGCCGTTCATGCAATAATCCCCGGTCGAAGTCCAAACCTCCCCCTTGCGCACGATGAAAAAATTGCAGGCATTTGTGGTGTTTACAAAGCCATTCACGTCCAGCATCAGCGCCTCATCTGCGCCGGCCTTTTCGGCGGCGATACAGGCGATGATACAGTTCAACTTGGAGTGGGAATTCAGTTTGGGGTCCTGCGTCATCGGCAGCCCGCGGATATGCGGCACTGTGGCCAATTTTATCGGACGCGGCAGATTGGGCCGGGAATGCTCCATGATAATGGTAATCGTCGGACCTTGCTGCGACAGCGAAGGGTGCTGGAAAGGACGTGTCTTTACCCCGCGCGTGACCATCAACCGGGCATGGGCATCAGTGGTCATTCCATTGGCTTTCTGTGTCTCTAACACAGCGGATTTCACGCCCTCCCAGTTCAACCCGATATCCAGGTCAATCGCCTTGGCAGCCTCAAACAGCCGGTCCAAATGTTCTTCAAAGAAGGCCCAGGTTCCATTGTACAACCG
>NZ_LUKH01000493.1:0-2274 GCF_001593695.1 Leisingera sp. F5
GTCCAGGATATGGGCAAAGACATAGAGATCGGCCTCGCCTGGGGTCTCCGCCTCCTGGATATGGCCGTCAAACAGCGGCGCCAGCGCCGGGTAGCTGAGCGGCGTGCGGCGGATATGCGCGCCGGTTTTGAAGATCCGTATCATGTGCTGCCGCCCTTGTACCGCCTGCCTGCGGGTGCCGGTTCCTGCCTGATGCTTCAGCAGCCCATAGCAGCCCGTCACCGGGATGTCCTCCCCAAAGGCGGCGCAAAGGCGGTCCGGGGGGATTGCGCCGGGAGCTGTCTTGCTATTCAGGCCTGCACGCCCGTAAAAGGTTTCCGGTACGGGCGGCCCCTGACAGGCAGAACAGACAGGCAGGCGCCGCGGCGGACAGCGGGTTGCGAAGAAGCCGGTGCAGCGGCAAGGCGGTTGAGGATCAATCATATGGCAGGCGATAGGGCAGAAGCGGCCCCTTTGGCAGCGGCTGGGGCAAGCCGGGGGATACTGTTGTGGGCGGCGCAGGCGCCGCTGGGCGCCGCCCTGCAGGCTGTTTTGCAGGGGCAGTATTCCGTAACCCTGCTCGAGGCGCTGCCTGCGGCGCTGCCGGAGGCGGCCGGGGCGGTTGTGCTGCTGGCGCGTTCGCCTGCCGAAGCGCTTTGCGCCGGGCTGCAGGACGGGCTGGAACCGGCTGCGGCCCTAACCGCTGCGCAACAGGAAATTGAAACGGTGCTGGCGCTGCAGATGCAGAACCGCCAGCGGGTGCTGCTGCTGGACGGTGCCGCGGCCCGGCAGGCGCCAAAGGCGCTGCTGGCCTGTTGCGGGCAGGCGGCGGAGGACACCGCGCAGCGCAGCCTGCAGGAGGCCGCAGGTGCCGGTCCCGATCCGGTGCTGCTGGCGCTGGCCGCAGCCCGGCTGCAGGCAGATCCCGGCCTGCGCCGCCTGGCCGGGCAATTTGCCGCCTCTGTGCAGACGGGGCAGACGGGGCAGGCCGCCGCGGATCCCGATGCGGCGCTGAAGATCTTTCTGGCCGGGCAGGACGCCGCCGAGGAACGGGCGCTGCTGCAGGCGCAGCAGCGCAGCATGTATGAACAGATGGAAGCGCTGTACCGCGAAAAGCTGCAGCTGGAACAGCAGCTGGAGCAGGCCGGCGTGCGGTTCACCAGCCTGCAAGCGCAGGCAGAGGCAGCCCAGGCGCAGCTGCAGGCAGAGGCAGAGACCCTGAAGGGGCGGCTGCGGGCCAAGGCGGAGCTGCTGGGGACGGCCGGACACAGGATTGCCGGTCTTGAGCAGGTGGCCGCCGCCCAGGCGCAGGCGGCCGCCGGGCTGAAGGCGCAGGTGCAAAAGCTGCGCAATTCGCGCTCGTTCCGCCTGATGGCGCCGCTGCGCAGCGCCCGGCACGCCCTGCGCGGAACCCGCTGAGCCATGGCGGCGTTTTCGCTCTCTTTCCCGGCAGATTATGTGCTGCATATCGGCGCGGGCAGCGGCCGCGCCGCCGAAGGCTACGTGCAGGCGGGCCTTGACCCGGTGGTGCTGGCCGAGGCGGATCCCGAAGCCATGCCCGGGCTGCAGGCCCTGGCAAAGCGGTTTGCGCCGGTGCAGGCCATTGCGGCGGCGGTCTCGGCCAAGGGCGGTCCGGGCCGTTTCCACAGCTGCAACTTTGCCGGTCTTAGCAGCCTGGCCGCGCCGGCCGAGGCGCTGTACCAGTTGTTTCCGGGCCTGCAGGTGCTGGCGGAAGAGACGGTGGAGACGCAGGCCATTGCGGATCTGGCGGCGCGCTGCGGCCTGCCCGAGGCAGGGAGAGGGCTGCTGGTTCTTGAGGCGCCGGGCCAGGCGCTGGCGCTGCTGCAGGCGCTGGAGCAGGCGGAATGCCTGCAGCATTTCCAGACGCTGCGGCTGCAGGAAGGCCGGGACCCCTTGTACCGGGATGCCCCCGGGATGGCGGCGCTGCGGGCCGGGCTGGAAGATATGGGCTATATCAGCTGGCTGGAAGCCGCGCCAGAGGATCCGGACCGTCCCTATGCGGTGGCCTGGCGCAATAACACGGCGCTGGCCGCGGTAGAGGAATGGCAGGCCTGCGGGCAGGCCGCCGAACAGGAACGGGCCGTGGCAGAGCAGCAGCTGCAAGCCTGCACTGCGGATCTGGCTGAGCTGCAGCAGCGCTATGGGGCGCTGCTGCAAGAAAAAGAGGTGCAGGAGGATCTGCTGCGGCGGCTGGCGGACCGGCTGGCGCCGCTGGCCGGTGACGCAGAGGCCGCGGCGCCGGAGCCAGAGGAATGAGCCCAGGCGGCACTGGCC
>NZ_LUKH01000494.1:0-2269 GCF_001593695.1 Leisingera sp. F5
ATCGAGCGCCATCACCTGAGTGACGAAGCGCTGGAAGAAAATGCGCGGATGCTGGAAGCCGTTCTGGATGACTATGGCGTCAAGGGAGAGATCACCTCGGTCCGTCCCGGTCCCGTTGTCACTATGTACGAGCTGGAGCCGGCACCGGGCCTTAAGGCCTCCCGCGTGATCGGCCTGGCCGATGACATCGCCCGCTCGATGTCGGCCCTATCGGCGCGGGTTTCGACCGTCCCGGGCCGGACGGTGATCGGCATCGAACTGCCAAACGAGAAGCGCGAAAAGGTGGTGCTGCGCGAGATTCTGTCGTCCCGGGATTTCGGCGACGGCAACCATGCGCTGCCGCTGGCACTGGGCAAAGACATTGGTGGTGATTCCATGGTGGCCAACCTCGCCAAAATGCCCCATTTGCTGATCGCGGGCACCACGGGCTCTGGTAAGTCGGTGGCGATCAACACCATGATCCTGTCGCTGCTGTATAAGCTGACACCGGATGAATGCCGCCTGATCATGATAGACCCCAAAATGCTGGAGCTTTCCGTCTATGACGGCATTCCGCATCTGCTCTCACCCGTTGTGACCGACCCGAAGAAGGCCGTGGTGGCGCTGAAATGGGTGGTGGGCGAGATGGAAGACCGCTACCGCAAGATGTCCAAGATGGGTGTGCGCAACATCGCTGGCTACAATGGCCGCGTGAAGGAAGCACTGGCCAAGGGCGAGATGTTCTCGCGTACTGTGCAGACCGGTTTTGACGACGACACCGGTGAGCCGGTGTTCGAGACCGAAGAGTTTCAACCCGTTGTTCTGCCCTATATCGTTGTGATTGTTGACGAGATGGCAGACCTGATGATGGTCGCCGGCAAGGAGATCGAGGCCTGCATCCAGCGCCTGGCACAGATGGCACGGGCCTCTGGCATTCACCTGATCATGGCCACCCAGCGTCCCTCGGTTGACGTGATCACCGGCACCATCAAGGCTAACTTCCCGACCCGGATTTCCTTCCAGGTGACCTCCAAGATCGACAGCCGCACCATCCTGGGTGAGATGGGCGCCGAGCAGCTCTTGGGCATGGGCGACATGCTGTATATGGCGGGCGGTGCCAAGATCACCCGCTGCCACGGGCCGTTCTGTTCGGACGAAGAGGTCGAGGAAGTGGTCAACCACCTCAAGCAATTCGGCCCGCCGGACTATGTCGGCAGCGTTCTGGATGGTCCGGCTGACGACAAGGCTGATAACATCGATGCAGTTCTGGGACTGAACACCGGCGGCAATACTGATACCGAGGACGCTTTGTACGACACCGCAGTTGCCATCGTGGTCAAGGACCGCAAATGCTCCACCTCCTACATCCAGCGAAAATTGGCGATCGGCTATAACAAAGCCGCGCGGCTGGTTGAACAGATGGAGGACGAGGGCGTCGTGTCGGCTGCCAACCACGTGGGCAAGCGGGAAATTCTGGTTCCCGAACAATGAGCTGACAAAAATCTGCCGATGCCGGCTCCGTAGGGGGCCGGCATCTTCACTTTTGCAGCAGCGTGCCTATGTTGAGGCCATGAAACGGATTGCACTCGCCCTTGCGCTGACCCTTGCTGCACCGGCCGCCTGGGCGGCTGAACAGCTTAGCCTCAATGAGATTTCCCGTTATTTGAACGGAATATCCACCGCAGCCTCCCCCTTCACCCAGATCAATGACGACGGGAGCCTGTCGACGGGCAAGCTTTACATGCACCGCCCGGGCCGGATGCGGTTTGAATATGACGGCAAGGGCGGCGGCACTGTGGTTGCCGGCGGCGGGGCGGTGGTGATCCACGATCCCAAATCTAACCAGCCGCCTGAGACCTACCCGCTCAAACGGACTCCGCTGTCAATTATTCTGGACCGCAACGTGAATTTAGGGCGCGCCAATATGGTGGTAGGGCACAGTTTTGATGGAACCTCCACCATCGTGCGGGCACAGGACCCGGAACACCCGGACTATGGCAGTATCGAAATGATGTTCACCGGCGCGCCGGTAGAGCTGCGCAAATGGGTGATCCATGACAGTGCGGGCGGCCAGACAACCGTGATTCTGGGTGCAATGGAAACCGGCCAGAAACTGTCCTCCAGCCTGTTCACAACCAGCGGCAGATCCCGCTGAAGCAGCGGCTCCCGCGCCCGCGGCTGCTCGGGCTTTGCCCGAACAGCCTGACGGCTTTGGCCCGGCACCGGGCTGGCGCCCGGTGCGGCTCCACCTGAATTCAGCAGTTAGGGAACACATCCCGGCCTGACGTTG
>NZ_LUKH01000495.1:0-2269 GCF_001593695.1 Leisingera sp. F5
CAGCGCCAGAATACGGGTGGAGTACAGTTTGATCAGATCACTTTCGCCAGCCATGTCTTTCCCGGGCTTTCCCTGCTTGGTTCTTCCCCATACATAGGGAGCCGAACAGCAGATGCAAAAGGTTTTTATCCATGACTATTGCCGCGTCCTTTGATCCCGCCAGCCTGGTCTATAATGACGCCGGGCTGATCCCCTGCATTGCGCAGGACGAGGCCTCGGGCGAAGTTCTGATGATGGCCTGGATGAATGCCGATGCGGTGGCCCGCACGCTGGAGACCCGTAAAGTCACCTACTGGTCGCGCTCGCGCCAGTCGTTCTGGGTAAAGGGGGAAACATCCGGCCATGTGCAGGAGCTGGTGGACCTGCGGATAGATTGCGACCGCGATTGCCTGCTGGCGCTGGTGCGTCAGACCGGGGCGGCCTGCCATACCAACCGGCGGACCTGTTTCTATACAGCGGTGCGCGGCGGCGAAGAGATTGAGCTGATGAAACCGATGGGCTGAACAAGGATACGGCCCTGGCGGGCCGTGCCTCCGGCGGGGATATTTTCAGCCAGAAGAAGCGTGCAGGCCGGTCATTTCACGGATGTCTTGCGGGGTGGCGCCCTCGGTGCGGTATTTGGCTATGGCGCGGGCGTCGTCGCGTTTGGCGAGGCGTTTGCCGGTGTCATCGCGGATCAGGCGATGGTGGTGGTAAAAGGGCGTGGGTAAGCCAAGCAGGCTTTGCAGCAGCACGTGGATCTGTGTGGCCTCAAAAAGATCAGCACCGCGTACTGCATGTGTGATGCCTTGATCCGCGTCATCCACAACGACGGACAGATGGTAGGATGTGCCCATGTTCCGGCGCACCAGGATGATGTCGCCAACGGTCATGATCAGTTGTTCCGGGTCCAGGGGATGGATGCCTTCGAACTCCGGGCAAGTTTCGGTGAAGCTGCGTAAATCAGCTGCCTGGACGGCTTTCATCATGTTCAACCGGATCACGTCCTTGTCCGTGGCCTCGGATGCCGGGCGATCGCGGCAGGTGCCTGGGTAGATGCGCCCGTCGGGGCCGAATTGCGGCACCCCTTCTTGCGGGGCGCCTGCGGCGGTTTCGATATCGGCACGGTTGCAGCGGCAGGGATAGGTCAGGCCCATCACTGTCAATTGGTCCAGTACGGCGCGATACCGGGGCAGGCGGTCCGACTGGCGCATTACCGGCTGCGGCCAAGTCAGGCCGAGCCAATCCAGATCCTCAAGAATCTGCGCCTCCCATTCGGAACGCGCGCGGGACTGATCGATATCTTCGATACGCAGCAGGAAGGTGCCGCCTTCCGCCATGGCCATATCGTGTGCCAGGATGGCGGAATAGGCATGGCCCAGGTGCAGCGGTCCGGTTGGCGACGGCGCGAAACGGGTGGTGAATGTCACGCTTTCTCAATTACATAAACTGTGGACTTCAGGTCGATGCCAGGGAGGTGATCCCCGTGTTCCCGGAATAGCAGCCGCGCTGCTGAACAGTCCAGCCATTCATTGAGTTTACCGGTATAGGCCCGGTCCGCCAGCGCATGATCATTGTAGGAGAAGGCAAACAACCCGCCGCGCGGCAAGGCCTGCAGGATCATGTCGAACACCGCAGGCGGTGCCGCACCGGTGCCTAAAACGCCGCAGCCGGTGATCAGCCGGTAGGCACCCTGCGGGATCGGCTTGCTGTCTGTGACGTCAATCTGTGTCAGTGTGCGGTAGGCGCCCTTGCTGCGGGCCTGGGTGATCATCTCGTCAGACGGTTCCATTCCGTCTATGTTTTCAAACCCTTGCATTCTCAGCGCCAGGCCTGACAGGCCGGTGCCGCAGCCAAAGTCGAGAACAGGCACGCTCATGTCCGGCTGAAACTTTGCCAATGCTTCGGCGATACGGCCCGGTGTGGCGTAACCGTTTTCGGCAATTTCGGCGTCATAAGAAGCGGCCCATTGGTTGTAGTGCTCCAGGGTCGCTTCCGGTGTTTCAAGGTCGTAGGCCTTGTCCAGAAACTTTTCGCTCATGTAGCAAGTTTAGGCCCGGCAGCAGCAGTCCGTCTAGGAAAAGTTGCGGAGCCACTCTTGCCAAACGTCCTTGGCGCGGTCGGTGTAGGCCTTGTAGCGGTCCTTGCGGCCGCGGCGGCCGCCTTTGAGGCCGTCAACCGGGCGGAACAATCCGAAGTTCACGTTCATCGGCTGAAAGGTCTTGGCCTCGGCGCCGCCGGTGATGTGAGGGATCAGCGCGCCCATAGCACTGTCCTGGGGAACTTCTGG
>NZ_LUKH01000496.1:0-2264 GCF_001593695.1 Leisingera sp. F5
CTTCAAAACCATTCCGCGGCACCCTCCTGCGCTTTGGTCTTCAATGCCTGCAACGGCACTCAATACCTCTGCCAGGAAGATGTCCAGTGCGGCACAAAGGCTGGCCCATCGGGCATTCTTATGGTTAAGCGTTGCGGAATACATTTCTAAGGTGCCGAGAAGCCCCAAAACAGCTTCACACCGACGGGAGAGCCAATATGACGCTATGGAACCAGTTGCTGTGGGGCTCAGTCTATCTGAGTGTCTGTCTGATCCTCGAAATCTCTGTTTTGGTTTTGTGTTCCGCCGTGTTGAACAAGCTGTCGGCGGGCTTTCCCAAACCTTTCAGGCCCTGGCAGATCGGTATTTTGCTGGTGGTGGCGATTTTCATCATTCTGGGCAGTCATACGGCTCAGGTCTGGATCTGGTCCGCCGCTTTTGTTCTGGTCGGTGCGATCGGCGACTGGAACACATCAGTCTATTTTTCCCTGGCGACTTATACCACGCTTGGCTACGGCGATGTTGTTCTGGGTCCGGCGTTGCGGATATTTGCCGCCTTCGCCGCAGTCACCGGGTTATTCGGCTTTGGGATCAGCACGGCCTTTCTGGTCAGCGCAATGGGGCGGCTGTTTTCCCTGAACGGAGAAACGCATAGCGCAAAGGATTAAAGCACAGGAGCCAGCAAGCGCACGACGGGAGCCAGCAAGCGAATGCGCAACGCCTGCCGGTCCAGCGGCTGTGTAAGCTCGGTAGATCGTTGGAAATCCCTGGCCAGCATTTCAGAGATTTCGCGCGCGGACCGCGGGTCGAAAAACAAGGCCATGGTTTCAAAATTCAGCCGGAATGACCGGTAGTCGAGGTTCGCCGTACCTGCACCCGATATCCTGTCATCGATAACAAAACACTTCTGATGCATGAAGCCGCCACGGTAGCGCAGGATACGAACGCCAGCCTCCCGCAGCTCATCAAAAAATGCAAAACCCGCTAGCCACGGCAGGTGGTGATCAATGGAATCCGGCAGAAGGATCCGGACATCCAGCCCGCGCAACGCGGCATGTTTCAAGGCAGCAAGCACTTCCTGATCCGGGACCAGATACGGGGAGGCCAGCCAAACTTTTTCCTGTGCCGCGGTTATTGCCGAGAAATACAGCATGGATCCGTTGCCAATGGTATCGCCGGGCCCTGTCGAGACGATCAGAGCGGGCCGGTTTTGCGGTGACTGTTCAGCGTCCCAATTCAACAGGTCCAGGACCGGCTCTTGCGTGCGCCAGTGCCAATCCTCAGCAAAGGAGAGCTGCAGCTGCTGAACAACCGGGCCGGAGAGGCGTACATGCGTATCCCGCCATGGCCCCATAACAGGGTCCAGCCCCATGTATTCTTCGCCGGCATTCAAACCGCCGGTAAAGCCTGTCCGGCCGTCCACAATGACGGTTTTACGGTGGTTGCGGAAATTGATGCGAAGCCGGTGCCAAGGACGCCGTTGCACCGCCGGATCAATCATGTTGACACCTGCCTCCTCCAGCGCGCGGGTAAAGCTGCTGGGCAGATTCCGGCTGCCGATGCTGTCTGCCATGAACCAAACCGTTACGCCGCGTTCTGCGGCTTCTATCAGCTTTCGCTGAAGCTGCCTTCCCACTGTGTCCGCGCGCAGAATGTAGTATTGAATAAGAATATATTCCTGCGCTTTATCAATCTCTTCGAAGATGGCGCTAAAGGTATTTTCGCCGTCGATCAACAATTCCAATCCGTTCCCGCGGCAGACGGTCAATCCGGCAATTGTTTCAAAAGGCGCGGTGTTTACCGGCAGTTTCTGTGCATCTTCGGACTGGGCGCTGGTATAGTTCCGCATGGCAGCAACAGCCTGTTCCGCGGCGCGGCGTGCCTTCCAGTATCCTTTGAACCGGTGGTGGCCAAAAATCATATAGGCGGGCAGGGCGGCGATCGGGGCAGCCAGCAGGAAGACCGCCCAGCCGATCGCCCCTTGCGGCGTGCGCGCCGTTCGGGCCGCGCTGAGGGCAGCAAACCCCGCAGCCGTCCAGGTTGCGGAAATAGCTGCGGTGCTGAGAACAATCCAAAACATCTGAAAGTCCTACGAGAGTGCTTTGCTTTCAAATTAGTACTGAAAGGCGGTGCCTGCTACACCCGACCGGGCTGCGGCAAGCGGAAATCAGGGCGTTTGATCTTTGCCGCTGGCAATTTCCTAATGGTTGTGGAACCTTGCGCCTATGCCGATCCTTCCGCCATTACGCTGCTGGCCTGCAGCCTTGCTGGACGCCGCCCGCCGT
>NZ_LUKH01000497.1:0-2264 GCF_001593695.1 Leisingera sp. F5
GCCGAAGAGGCCGAGGCGCTGATCAGCCAGGTCCTGCAGCGCGATGACCCGTTCGAGCAGGGCGAGATCCTGCGCGAAATCGACGGCGAGCTGAACAGCAGCACCATCGCCGATGATCTGGCAGACGCCGGTTTCGGCCCCCGCAGCCGCAGCACCGCTGCTGATGTGCTGAACCGGCTGAAAGTTAAAGACTGACCGGGCACAGCCCAGGCACCACCCGGGCCGCCGGGCAACCTAAAGCAATTTTTGAATACTGGAGCAAAGACATGTTTACCGACAGCACTGACAATAAACTGATTATCCTCCTGAACGTTGCCGGCGTGGCCATCGCCTATGCGATGCTGGGGGTGTCCCTGTGGCTATCCACCGAAGTGCCGCTTGCCACCAAAGGCTATTGGGGCATGGGCGTGCTCTTGCTGACGCTCAGCTTGATCAACGTGGTGAAGTACCGGTTCGATCATCGCTCCAGCGAAGACCGCATCCGCAAGATCGAAGATGCCCGCAACGAAAAGCTGCTGGAAGACGCGCTGCTGGACGCGAAACAGGATCTTTGATCCGCATTAAGTGAAACAGGCCCGGCGCCCGCCATCTATTGGCGGGCGTTTGCCGTGCCGCCGTATTCAGCCAGCCGGCTTTTGCCACTCCATCAGGTAGAGATAGGGAGCCCGGTTGTAGCTGTCCGCCCGCTCGCCGCCCGTCGCCATGGGTTCGTCAAAATGGGTCAGCTGCAGCCCTGCGTTCAGCAATGCCTGCATGTAGAACGCCTGCGGCCGGTGCCAGTTCTTTATCCGCATCCCATTCCATTCGCCCCAATGGTGGTGTTCCTCGAAATAGCGGTCGATGCACATATTCGCCGCGCCGTCCTGATCACGTGTCCAGCCTCCGCCTTTGGACTGCGAGGCTGTGATCCAGCTGTTGAGGTTGGCAATCAGCAGATGACCTCCCGGCGCCAGCACCCGCGTCATCTCGGCAATTGCACGTTTCGTGTCCGGGATGTCGATCAGTGTCAAATAGCTGACGACGATGTCGAAGCTGGCGTCTTCAAATGGCAGAGCTTCTGCAGTGCCTTTTACAAACCTCTGATCAGACAGGGCTTCTGCATGCCGGAGGAGGGCATCTGTCGGATCCAGCCCGGTTACATTTCCTGCGAAGGGCGCGAGCATCCGGCAAAACCGGCCCTCGCCGCACCCGACGTCAAGAATGCGCGGGCTTGGCCGGAGACGCACACGATTCAGCATCGGGTGATCCAGAACATGTTGCCGGCTGAAGTCGCCGCTTACCCCCATCAGTGTGATCCAGGCGTCAGCAGAGGCCTGCCATCCATTGTCCATCACAGGCTCTCCCATACTGCATACGCGAAAGGGGAGTAGTGGTGGCTGACAGAAGTGCCGTCAATAAGAAACGCCGCGGTAATTGAGCCGCGGCGTTTGGTTTTTTATGTTCTTCAGTCTCTTACAGGTTCGGATACAGCGGGAACCTGGCGCAGAGATCTGCGACCTTGGCGCGCACCGCGGCTTCCACATCGGCATTGCCGTCTTCACCGTTGGCGGCCAGCCCGTCGATCACCTCGATGATCAGGTCGGCGATCTGGCGGAACTCGCCCTCGCCGAAGCCGCGGGTGGTGCCTGCGGGGGTGCCCAGACGCAAACCGCTCGTCACGGTGGGCTTTTCCGGGTCGAACGGGATGCCGTTCTTGTTGGTGGTGATATGGGCGCGGCCCAGCGCCTTGTCGGCGATGTTGCCGGTCACGCCCTTGGGACGCAGGTCGACCAGCATCACATGGGTGTCGGTGCCGCCGGTGACGATGTCCAGGCCGCCTTTGATCAGCTGGTCCGCCAGCGCCGCGGCGTTGGCGCGCACCTGCTTCTGGTAGGTCTTGAACTCCGGCTTCAGCGCCTCGCCAAAGGCCGCCGCCTTGCCGGCGATCACATGCATCAGCGGACCGCCCTGGATGCCGGGGAAGATCGCCGAGTTCACTTTCTTGGCAATCGCTTCGTCATTGGTCACGATCATGCCGCCGCGGGGGCCGCGCAGGGTTTTATGCGTGGTGGTAGTGGCCACATGCGCATGCGGGAACGGCGAGGGGTGCTCACCGGCGGCGATCAGGCCTGCGATATGGGCCATGTCGACCATGAAATAGGCGCCGACGCTGTCCGCGATTTCACGGAATTTGGCAAAGTCGATCTGGCGCGGGATGGCGGAGCCGCCGGCGATGATCAGCTTGGGCTGGTGTTCTGTGGCCAGCGCCTGGATCTGGTCGTAGT
>NZ_LUKH01000498.1:0-2259 GCF_001593695.1 Leisingera sp. F5
ACCCTCTAGGTACCGCTGCCGTTCTGCCGCATGAAGCGGGCAGCGAATTGAGACGACTTAGGAGAATACGACGATGGCGACTGGCACCGTCAAATGGTTCAACACCACCAAAGGCTATGGCTTTATTGCACCCGACGATGGCGGCAAGGATATTTTTGTCCACATTTCCGCAGTTGAGCGATCGGGGCTGACCGGCCTGGCAGACAATCAGAAAGTGACCTTTGAGCTGCAGGCGGGCCGGGATGGCCGCGAGTCCGCGGTTGATATTGCACTGGCCTCCTGATCCGAACTTCTGATCACGCTTGAAAGCTTTCAAACAGCCCTGCCCGCCGGGGCTGTTTTCACTGGGTGATCATCTCGACCAGCTGCAGGGCAGCCGGCCCGATCGCAGCCACATTCAGCGCAACGCCCCGGGCATTGGGGTGGATACCGTCATCCTGCATATAAGCCTGCGCCGCAGCAGGGTCGCCACCCGCCTTTGCTGCAATGCCCGCAAAGGCATCCAGGTGCAGAACCGCGCCGAATTCGGCGGCCAGATCCGGGTAGATCGCATCAAAAGCGGCTTTATACTCCGGCCCGTAGTTGCCCGGCGCCTTCATGCCGACCAGAAGTGCTTTAATGCCCAGGGCCTTCGCTTCCTGCAGGATGAGGGCCAGGTTGGCCCGCGCCTCCTCTGGCGCCAGACCGCGCAACAGGTCATTGCCCCCTAAAAGCACGATCAACCCGTCGGGATTGTCCGACAGCGTCCACGCGGCCCGTTCCGCCCCGCCCGCTGTAGTGTCGCCGGACACACCGGCGTTCTGCAGAACCACTTCGGCGCCGTTTTCATTCATCCAGCGCTCCAGCTGCGGCACCAGGCCCTGGTCCTGCGGCAGCCCGTAGCCCTGCACCAGACTGTCGCCCAGGGCAGTGATCCGCAGCGGCTCAGCCCAGGCAGGACATGAAAAAAGCAGCAAACTCAACAGCGCCAGTATCTTGTGCATCGCCGCAAACACTCCATATCCGATAGGTGGATCCAACAGGCAGGCCCTATGACTGACAATAACAGCCCCGTTCTGCATCTGTTAGATGCATCCTTGACCCTGAATAGCAATACCGGCCCGGTAGAGATTTTGCACGGCATCTCGCTGGACATGCAGCAGGGGGAGACTTTGGGGCTGGTCGGGCCGTCCGGGTCCGGCAAGTCGTCGTTGCTGATGCTGATGGGCGGGCTGGAACAGGCAACCGGCGGCACGATCTCCGCGCTTGGTCAAGATCTGACCGCGATGGACGAGGACGCGCTGGCCCGGTTCCGCCGCAATAACATGGGGGTGGTATTCACGCGCCGGAACTGGCGGCCCGCTGCGACCGGGTGGTCCGGCTGCGCGACGGGCGGGTCGATGACGAGGCCGCGCGCGAGGCCGCGGAATGAGCATTTCCGCCTTCCGTCTCGCCTGGCGCTTTGCCCTGCGCGAGCTGCGCGGCGGCCTCAAGGGCTTTCGCATTTTCCTGGCCTGCCTGGCGCTGGGGGTCGGGGTAATTGCTGCCATCGGCTCCATCCGGGCATCGATCGAGACCGGCCTGTCGCGCGAAGGCGCGACCATTCTGGGCGGCGATGCCGAGCTGAACTTCACCTACCGCTTTGCCAATGAAGACGAACGCGCCTGGCTGGACCGGAACGCGGTCCGCTTTTCCGAGATTGCCGAGTTCCGCTCGATGGCGACGGTGGGCGAGGAGCGCGGGCTGACCCAGGTGAAGGCGGTGGACGGGCTGTATCCGTTGAAGGGGGATATGCACCTCACGCCTGAAATGCCGTTGGAGACTGCCCTAGCCGGAGCGGAGGGCTTACCCGGCGGGGTGATGGACCGGGTGCTGGCGGACCGGTTGGGGCTGCAGCCGGGCGATAGCTTCCGATTGGGGACTCAGGATTTCCGCCTGATGGCAGTGATTACCTTGGAGCCGGATGCCGCTGCCTCGGGCTTTGAACTGGGGCCGCGCACTATGGTGAGCACCGGGGATCTGGCGGAGTCAGGCCTGTTGGAGCCGGGCACGCTGTTTGACACCAAATACCGGATGGAACTGCCGGCGGGCAGCGATCTGAACACACTGCAGGCCGAGGCCGAGGGTCTGTTTGAAACCACCGGCATGCGCTGGCGGGATGCCCGCAACGGCGCGCCGGGGATTTCCTCCTTTGTCGAGCGTCTGGGCGGGTTTCTGGTGCTGGTGGGCCTGTCCGGACTGGCGGTGGGCGGGGTTGGCGTTTCCGCCGCCGTGCGGGCC
>NZ_LUKH01000499.1:0-2251 GCF_001593695.1 Leisingera sp. F5
GCCTATGGGTTCACCAACCCGCTGGCGCTGGAATTCGGCTTTTGGGGCTTTTTGATCTGGGGCTTCTACTTCCTCACCACCTTCTACTTCTGCGTGGTTGAGCCGCGGGTGAAGTTCTTTGAGATCCCGCTGGTGAAATGGATCAACAACATTGTGATCATCGGGACCTGCGCCTTCACCGGCGCGCTGTTCCTGATCTACCTGCCGTATTACGCCACGTTCCTGGGCGACGGTGAGAGCGTGATCCCGGAATTCTATGTCATCACCTTCCTGGTGATCCTGTTTGCCGCCTTCTCTTCCACCGACATCAAATACGTGCGTATCCTGTCGGTCGGCTCCACCGCGCTGTTCCTGGCACTGATCCTGGGCATGTGGGCCTATGCGGGCATGGGCCTGGGCGCCTTTGCCGACACTGCCTCCAACATCGGCGGCTACTTCGGCAACATCCACAAGTTCATCCTGCCGCTGACCGACTATCATGAGTTCTACCTGTTCTGGTGGTTCGCATGGTCAATCATGATCGGCCAATTCACCTCCCGCTTTGTCGGCGGCCTGCGCACCTGGCAGGTGCTGGCAGCACTGCTGATCTTCCCGTCGATCCCGCTGGGTGTGTGGTTCTCGGTGCTGTACTATTACCACCTGAACAGCATCGAGACGACGCTGCTGATCAACGTCTCCATGGTCGCGGTGGGCATCATCTTCGTGGTCAACTCCTTTGACTCGCTGATCCGCCTGTACACCGACAACCTGAACTTGTCGGCCAAGCGTTTCGGCACCATTCCGTACGTTGTTGGCAACGCGGTTGTGCTCTTCGGCCTGACCCTGGCTTTCCAAAGCCAGTGGCTGCAGATCCAATGGATCGGCACCGTGGTAATCGGCATCTATGTCGCCTGCCTTGGCTACATTGTGCTGTTCAAGCGCAGCGAAGTGATGAGCATCGATGCCTCGCCCGAGGAAAACACGCTCGACTTTGAAAAGATCAAGACAGCCCACTAAGGGCGGTCTCCCGGCTGGTTCCGTGTTTCCCCGAATGTTGGGGCCAGCCACCAACTGCCTGGCGGTGCCTGAGGGCCTGCCGGGCGCCTTTCGAAGAAACATCGCTTTATACTGGGAGGTCCGCGATGAGTGCCCCGAATATCCTGATCCTGATGGTTGACCAATTGAATGGGACACTCTTCCCGGACGGCCCCGCCGACTGGCTGCATGCTCCGAACCTCAAGAAACTGGCGGAGCGTTCGACCCGTTTCGCCAACGCCTATACTGCGTCGCCCCTGTGCGCGCCGGGCCGCGCCTCCTTCATGTCCGGCCAGCTGCCGTCGCGCACCGGCGTCTATGACAACGCGGCTGAATTCCGCAGCGACATCCCGACCTACGCTCACCACTTGCGCCGCGCGGGCTACTACACCTGCCTTTCAGGCAAGATGCATTTTGTCGGCCCCGACCAGATGCACGGGTTTGAGGACCGCCTGACCACCGACATCTACCCGGCTGATTTCGGCTGGACCCCGGACTACCGCAAGCCGGGCGAGCGGATCGACTGGTGGTATCACAACATGGGTTCGGTCACCGGGGCAGGGGTCGCCGAAACCTCCAACCAGATGGAGTATGACGACGAGGTGGCCTATAACGCCACCGCGAAACTCTATGAGCTGTCGCGCGGCCTGGACGACCGTCCCTGGGCGCTGACCGTCTCCTTCACCCACCCGCATGACCCCTATGTGGCGCGCAAGAAATACTGGGACCTCTATGAAGATTGCGAGCATCTGCTGCCCGAAGTCCCCGCCATGGCCTATGAAGACCACGACCCGCACGCCCAGCGGATCTTTGACGCCAACGACTGGCGCAGCTTCGACATCAGCGAAGAGGACATCAAACGCTCCCGCCGCGCCTATTTCGCCAATATCTCCTATCTGGACGACAAGATCGGCGAGATCCTGAACGTGCTTGAAACTACCCGGCAGGAGGCGGTCATCCTGTTTGTCTCCGATCACGGCGACATGCTGGGCGAGCGCGGCCTGTGGTTCAAGATGAGCTTCTATGACGGTTCCTCCCGCGTGCCGCTGATGATCTCGGCGCCGGACCTGCCTGCGGGCCTGATTGAAACCCCTGTCTCCACCTTGGACGTGACCCCGACGCTGGGCGCGCTGGCCGGTGTCGGCATGGCTGAAATCGAACCCTGGACCGACGGCCAGAACCTGGTTCCTCTGGCCACTGGGACCGAACGGACCGAACCGGTCGCCGTGGAATATGC
>NZ_LUKH01000500.1:0-2248 GCF_001593695.1 Leisingera sp. F5
CAGCCCGCCAGCACCGCCCACAGCAGGTTGATGGAGCCGCCTAATCCAGGCCGCACCACCATCAGCACGCCGATGAACCCCAATGCCATCAGCAGGCTGCGCAGCAGTGTCGCCTGCTCCCGCAGCAACAGAACCGACAGCACATAGCTGACCATCGGACCGACAAAAAAGGCGGCAAAGACATTGGCCAGCGGCTCGGTCGTCAGCGCCAGCTGGATCGAAAAGATGCCGCCGGTCAGCAGCCCGGCCCGCAGCCACAGCCGCCAATCGCCCAGCAGCGCATAGGCGCGGCGCGGCACAAAGGGCAGGATCAGCGCGGTGCCGATGGCAAATCGCGACCAGGCGACAAACGCCGGTGTGGCCAGCCCGCCGCCCGTCAGCAGTTTCCCGCACAGATCGCCCGCAGGGATCATTGACATGGCCACGAACATGAGGATGACTGCCTGCAACATGGCTGCCAGCGGTAGCAGGACTTCCCGCGGGGCAAAACCCCGGATCTTGCGGCGAATTGACAGGAAAACGGGATTGAAGAAGAGCAGGTCCTGACACTAAAAATGAATAAGATGACCTCACGCCGGACGTTCCTCCTTTCCGGGCTTGCCGCTTTGGCGGGTTCCTCTGCGCTGGCCAATGCGCCGGCGGTGTCACTGCGGCCCGTGGCACGCCGTGTCAGCTCTCTTGCGGCCGGAACGGACGGGCTCAAGGCGCTATTGGCGCGGGCCGATCTGCCGGGCCAGGCGGTCTGTGCGGTTGCCGATGTGAAATCCGGCAAGCTACTGGAGGCCTCGGGCCAGGCCGAAGCACTGCCGCCAGCCAGTGTCGCCAAAGCGCTGACCGCGCTCTATGCGCTGGATGTGCTTGGGGCGGATCACCGGTTCGAGACCCGCATTCTGGCGACCGGCGGCGTTGCGGGCGGCGTGGTCAAGGGTGATCTGATCCTGGCCGGCGGCAGCGACCCTATGCTGAACACCGATCATCTGGCGCTGCTGGCCAAGGCATTGAAGACCGCAGGCGTGCGCGAGGTGCGGGGCAGGTTCCTGGTCTGGGACGGCAGCCTTCCGGCGGTCAAAACCATCGACCCGGACCAGCCCGACCATGTCGGCTATTCCCCGGCGGTCGCGGGCATCGCGCTGAATTTCAACCGGGTGCATTTTGAATGGAAACGCGCGTCCGGCGGCAGCTGGGCGATCACCATGGATGCAAGGACCGAAAAGTACCGCCCCGAAGTGGTCAATGCGCGGATGAAAATCGCCTCGCGCTCGGGGCCGGTCTATACCTACGCCGAAAAAGGGGGTGTCGATCACTGGACCGTCGCCAGCAAGGCGCTGGGCAAGGGCGGATCGCGCTGGCTGCCTGTCCGCAACCCTGCGGCCTATTCCGGCGATGTGTTCCGCACCCTGGCACGGGCAAACGGGATCAAGCTCGACAAGGCAAAGGCCGCCAAATCCTTGCCGAAGTCGCAATTGCTGGCCCGGCATCACAGCCCGCCGCTGGATATGATGCTCAAGGCGATGCTGAAATACTCCAACAACCTGATGGCCGAGATGATCGGCATGTCGGCCACCGCCGCGCGCGGCAGCCGGCCTGGCTCGCTGAAGGCGTCCGCAGCCGAAATGAACCGCTGGGCCGCTGCCAAATACGGCATGTCCGGCACCAGGCTGGTGGATCATTCCGGCCTGGGCGAGGATTCGCGGATGACACCGGGGGATCTGACAGGTGCATTGGTTGCCGCCTACAAGGCGGGCCGGCTCAGACCGCTTCTAAAACCTTTCCGGATGCGTGATGCCAAGGGCGGTATCGTCAAAGGACACCCGATCAAGGTCGCGGCCAAAACCGGCACGTTGAACTTTGTCTCGGGCCTGGGCGGTTTTATGACGGCTGCGGACGGGACGGAACTGGCCTTTGCCATTTTCACCGCTGACCAGAAAACGCGTGCCCGCATCCCCCGCGCACAGCGCGAACGCCCCAAAGGCGCACGCGGATGGAACCGCCGCGCCAAGAAGCTGCAACAGCAATTGATCGAACGATGGGGCGCGGTCTACGGCAGCTGACCCGGGTCCGGAACAGGCGGGATTGGCCTGGTCATATTGCCAGAATCTGGACGTTTTTTCCGGTCCGGGAGCGTGGCAAACCTGCGCAGGACGGTGGTGCAAGCCGCCGCGATATTGCTGTGAAAAAGGATGCCGCCATGACCAGATACTTCAACGAGCATGGCCAGCCCATCGGCGCACCGCTGCCGGACTGGCGC
>NZ_LUKH01000501.1:0-2248 GCF_001593695.1 Leisingera sp. F5
GGCCAGGCCCGCACCTCCAACGAATTGCGCAAGCTGGGCGTTTTTGTCTCGCCCTCCGGGGTCCGTTCGATCTGGCTGCGGCACAATCTGGCCAATTTCAAAACCCGGCTGAAGGCATTGGAGGCCAAGGCCGCCGAGGAAGGCATGATCCTGACCGAGGCGCAGGTGCAGGCGCTGGAGAAAAAGAAACTCGACGACGAAGCCTGCGGTGAGATCGAGACAGCCCACCCTGGCTATCTCGGCAGCCAGGACACCTTCTATGTCGGAACGCTGAAGGGCGTCGGGCGAGTCTATCAGCAGACCTATGTGGACACCTATTGCAAGGTGGCACACGCCAAGCTCTACACTACAAAGACGCCCATCACGGCGGCTGATCTGCTCAACGACCGGGTGCTGCCGTTCCATGACGAGCATGACCTGCCGGTGCTGCGGATCATGACGGATCGCGGCACGGAATATTGCGGGCGCGTCGACAAGCACGACTTCCAGCTCTTCCTGGCCATCAACGACATCGACCACACCAAAACCAAGGTGAAATCGCCGCAGACAAACGGGATCTGCGAGCGTTTCCACAAAACGATTTTGCAGGAGTTCTATCAGGTCGCCTTCCGCAAGAAGCTCTATGACAGCATCGGCGCGCTGCAAGCGCATCTGGACGACTGGCTGCACCACTACAACCACGAGCGCACTCACCAAGGCAAAATGTGTTGCGGCAGGACGCCGATCCAGACCATGGTTGAGAGCAAAGAAATCTGGAAGGAAAAGTTCGTGAACTGAACTTCACCTGACAGACGCCGCCGGAAATCCGGGCAACTGTCCGATCACATCTGAACCACTACAACTAATCAGACGTCTACGCTCCCCTTTTCACACCAAGGCGAATGTTAGCGTTCATTAAACGCATTGTTCATAGTTTGGTGTACAGGCTTCAGCATGTAAGCTAGCAACGTTTTTTCACCGGTCGTCATTTCAGCTACCACCGTCATACCAGCCTGAAGGGGGCGCTCATACGCGCCGATCCCGACTGACTGGTCGTCCAATTGGATCGATGCGCGGAAATAGGTCTCGCCGGTCTGCTCATCAATCAATGGTACCGGCGACAATGCTGCAACCCGGCCCTGGATTTTGCCGAAACGCCGAACATCGTAGGTATCGACAGTAAGGTTGACTGGTTGTTCCAGGCCCACATGCCCGATTTCGTTGTTAGGGATGCGCGCCTCAACCATCAGATCCAATCGGGTTGGCAGCAACTCGAAGATTGTTTCGCCTGGAGCAATCACCTCCCCTTCATTGGGGAAGGCAACAGATTGCACAATCCCTACGCTGGGCGCAGTGATCTGTAGATCATCAAGCTTGCGGTCGACAATTCTCAATGACACCGTAAGTTCACTGCGCATGTCGCTCAGCTCTTCGGCCTCATTCAGCATTTCTTCGCGCAGGGTCAAAGTCTGTTCGGCCATTTCCGCCTGAGCAAGCGTTAGAGCGCTGCGCGTTTGTGCGAGGCGGACTTCTCCGTCGGACGCCGCAGTGCGCAACGCATCCAGCTGATCAGCCTCGCGCGCGAGATCACGCAAAGTGGTCAAACCTTGCTTGTGCAGACGGCGGGCTCGTGCCAGTTCTTCTTGCTTACGTTCAATCCGCTCCAGCGTGAAACGCTGGGAATTCTGGAGTATGTCCAGCGTTTCCTGCTGCTGAACGATTGACAGACCCTTCACGCGCTGGCTCTCGGCATAGATTTCCAAAGTTGCGGCCGCGCGGTGCTGCTTTTGCCGGCGCAGATCCTGCAGCTCGTCTTCGTCGATCACCGTTCCGCTTTCCAGAGTGCGCAAAACAGTCCGGGCGCGAGCCAGCTTGCGATCAACGGTCGCTATCTGTTCACGCAGCCTTTGCTGTTCCTTGCTCAGATCCGGGTGACGCAACTCGACCAGTACATCACCCTCTTTCACCCGGTCGCCATCCTGTACATGAACACGGTCGACGATCCCGCCTTCCATCACCTCGATCTGAGTATAGTCGCCAAGGGGAACGATAGTGCCTGGTGCCCGGGTGATCTGAGGCACATCTGTACGTCCGGCTAGAACCACCAGCGCGGCCACCATGCCGGAAAAGATCAAAGAGATCATTGCTGCAAATCGCGCTTGGCGACTTTTTTCTCTCTGCTTGGCCTTTGCAATCGGGCCGTTTCCCTGCTGCTTATTGGACGACGTGCGCATTTTCAGGTTCCCATTGCTTTCATAACCGCCTGTAC
>NZ_LUKH01000502.1:0-2247 GCF_001593695.1 Leisingera sp. F5
TACTGAGAGAGAATAGCTGCCATTGTCCGCCGACGTGGAGGACATGTAGAGCATCCCGTCCACCCCGTTGACCTGCGCCTCGATCGGCGCGGCGACGCTTTTTTCCACGGTTTCAGCATTGGCGCCGGGGTAGCTGGCGGTGACGTTCACAACCGGCGGCGTGATTTCCGGGAACTGCGCCACAGGCAGCGCGAAATAGCCGATCACCCCCATGACCGTCAGCACCAGAGAGATGACGATTGCGAATTTCGGTCTTGAAATGAATATGCTGGAAAACATTGCTTATTCTCCAGCCTGTGCGGCCATGACCGGGTCCACTTCGACCCCGGGGCGGATCTTTTGCAGGCCTTCGACCACAACGGTTTCGCCCTTGGTCAGACCGTCCAGCACAATGATGCCGGTGCCCTGAACATCGCCAGTGACGATATAGCGCTGGGCCACCTGATTCTGATCGTCCACTACCAGAACAAACGGCCCCTGCTGATCGCGCTGGATCGCAGCCTGGCTGATGATGATCCGGTCAACTGCCTCCTGAGACTGCAGGCCGACGGTCAGAAAGGCGCCGTCCAGGATCAACCGGTGATCATTTTGAAACTGCGCCCGTACGGTGACGGCGCCGGTGGCTGGATCAACCCGGTTGCCGGCAAAGGCGATCCGGCCTTTTTCCTCCAGCTCGGCGCCATTGGGCAAGACGACGAATACTTCCGGCGCGGTTTCAGTGTCAGAGCGTTCAATACCTTCGGCCTGAAGCTCCTGCAAAATCTCGACAAACTGCTTTTCGTTCAACGAAAAGGAAACATAAACCGGTGCTTCACGCACGATATTGACCAAAGCCGCGCCACTGGGGTTGACCACATCGCCGATGCTGACCTCGACCCGGCCGACCCGGCCCGAGAACGGCGCGTGGATTTCGGTATAGCTCAGATCCAATTCCGCCTGCCGGATCGCAGCTGCGGCAGCGCGCACCTGGGCTTCGGCCACCAGCTCATTGGCGCGGGAGGTGTCCCGGTCCGCCTCGGGCACCGAACCGCGTTCGAACAGTTCCTGCTTGCGGGCCAGATCCAACGAGGCGAGCTCCAAATTGGCCTCAGCCTGGGCCAGTTCGGCGCGGCGGCTTTCCAGCACCGCCTCATAAGCGCTGCGTTCGATGCGGAACAGCACGTCGCCCTTTTCCACCTCAGCACCGTCTTTGACCAGCACCTCCTCCAAGTAGCCGTTGACCCGGGCCATGATGTTTGCCTTGTCGATCGCTTCACCGCGGCCGATGAAGGTTGAGGTATCCTTGATCGGTTTAACCACTGCCTGCGACACCGAAACCTTTGGTGCAGCACCCTGCTGCGCAAACGCCGCATCCGCACTTGCCAGACCAACCGCTGCAATTGCTGCTAGTCCGGTCCAGCCGGTCAGGCCCCTGTTCCAGAAATTCTTCATCCTTGAGCCTTTCAATTTGACGAAAATAAACCGGGCGGCCGGTTTTCCGGTGCACCCGCTCGTTATAAAACTTAACCCTATTGAACACTGCGCGAGCTGCTGTCTGCAAGGAGCACGCGTGCTGACCGGACAATTTCACTCAGAAACTCCGCGATTATCCAGCGGGCCTTTTCAACGAAACCTTGCGCGCAAGGCGCAATTCAGGGAAACCGGAAACAACTTGCCGGCCAATCCGGCACCGGCAGCTGCGCTGCAACGAAAAAGGGGAAACTCCGATGAAAGTGAATGGCACCCATTACCGCTCCCTTTGGTGGGATCATGATCACGACGCGCTGCAGATCATTGATCAGCGCTGGCTGCCGCATGACTTCCGTGTCCAGCAGGTGAACACGCTGCAGGAGTTTGCCGATGCAATTGTTGAGATGCGGGTGCGCGGCGCGCCTCTGATCGGTGCGACCGCAGCTTATGGCATGGCCCTGGCGATGCGGCTGGATTCGTCGGATGCGGCGATGGATCAGGCCTGGAGCTTTCTCAACGCCACCCGCCCCACCGCCATCAACCTGCGCTGGGCGCTTGATCGTTGCCGCAACCACCTGCGACCGCTGGCGGCAGGGGAACGCGCTGCCGCTGCGCTGGCACTGGCGCATGAGATCGCGGACGAAGATGTCCGGATCAACCGCAGCATTGGCGGGCACGGATTGGAACTGATCAAGAAAATCGCCGCGAAAAAGCCTGCGGGCGAGCCGGTCCGCCTGCTGACCCATTGCAACGCCGGCTGGATCGCCACCGTCGATTGGGGCACCGCCACCAGCCCGA
>NZ_LUKH01000503.1:0-2243 GCF_001593695.1 Leisingera sp. F5
CTCAAGGCATTATATATGAAGGTGCAATTCAGGCGGCAAGATTTGCTGGAGAAAAGATTTAAGATGCATGCGCCTTATGCCACGTCACCGGACCGCAGCCGCGGCCGGCAGGTGACCGAGGAGGAAAGCTCCTTTCGCTCTCCCTATCAGCGCGACCGTGACCGCATTATCCACGCCAGTGCTTTCCGGCGGCTGAAGCACAAGACCCAGGTGTTTGTCGAACACGAGGGCGACAATTACCGCACCCGGCTCACCCATTCGATCGAGGTGGGGCAGGTGGGCCGGACGATTGCCGGCGCGCTGGGGCTGAACCAGGAGCTGACCGAGGCGGTGGCGCTGGCGCATGATCTGGGCCACACGCCGTTCGGCCACACCGGAGAGGATGCGCTGCATGCGCTGATGGCGCCCTATGGCGGCTTTGACCATAACGCCCAGGCGATCCGCATCGTGACTTGTCTGGAGCGTCACTACGCCGAATTCGACGGCTTGAACCTCACCTGGGAAACCCTTGAGGCGATTGCAAAACATAATGGCCCAGTGGTGGGGGAGCTGCCCTGGGCACTGGCGGAATGCAATGCTGCGATGGATTTGGAGCTGCACACCCACGCAAGCGCCGAGGCGCAGGTGGCGGCGCTGGCGGATGACATCGCCTACAACAACCACGATCTGCATGATGCGCTGCGGGCGGGTCTGTTCGGCGACGATGATCTGGCCCGGCTGCCGCTGCTGGACAAGGCGTATGGCGCGGTGGACCGGCTGTATCCGGGCCTTGATCCCAACCGCCGGCGGCATGAGGCGCTGCGGCGCTTCTTCGGTGTCATGGTTGGCGATGTGATCGGCACCGCGCGGGCGCTGCTGGCGGACTCAGGGGTAAAAACAGTCGAGGAGGTACGGGCGCTGGATTATCCGGTGGTGCAGTTTTCGCCGGGCCTCTGGGCCGGGCTGAAGGACATTCGCGCCTTCCTGTTCACCCGCATGTACCGCGCCCCGTCGGTGATGGAAAAGCGCGCCAAGGTCGCCAAGGTGGTGGAGGCGCTGTTTCCCTACTTCCTGGACAATCCGCAGGACATGCCGGAGCGCTGGCACGCAGATATTGCCGGTGCGGCGGACCGCACCGCGCTGGCGCGGATCGTGTCGGATTATATCGCCGGCATGACAGACCGCTTCGCCCTGCAGCAGCATGAGCGGCTGATCGGGGTGAAGGTCGAGGTCTGAGGGCTTCGCCTTGTGTTGCTTGCGGTCTGTGTTGTCTGCTGCGGTCCTTTCCTGTGTGCCGTTACTGTGGGCCGTGAAACGGGCAGGGTAGAGATGGCGCCGCCACGACAGGCAGGAGGCCAGGGCCGGAACGCCAGCGCGCCCCGGGTCCGGTCAAAAGCTTCATCAGTCAGACGCCCCTGCACCTTTTGCGGAGGTGGTCTTGGGGGTCCTGGTCTCCTGTGTGCGCGGGGTGCCAGACCCGCGCGATGTGCTGCAGGTGGGTGACTGTCGCATAGTCGGGTTACGGCCGCGCAAGCAGGGCGTGCGGTGAGACGGGCTTTGGCGCAACGCCGTGTGGCGGCTTGTTCTGCTGTAAGTGTTCCTGTAATGTTCTCTTCAAAATACATGATAGGAGAGGATTGCCGGAATGATTGAGGGAAGCTGCTGCTGCGGCGCGGTAAAGTTTGAGCTGCTGGCGCAGCCGACGCTGATGGGCACATGCCATTGCTCCCGTTGTCGCAAGGCCGGCGCTAGCACCATTGTGTTTGTGAAGAAGGAAGACCTGCGCTGGATTGCCGGCAGGGACGAGGTGGTGCTGTACCAGCCCGCGCCGCCCTATAAATACGGCCGCTGTTTCTGCCGGATCTGCGGCAGCTCGCTGGGGGAGATATTGTCGGAGGACGCCAGTTTTCCGATCGCCGCAAATGCACTGGACGGGGCGCTGGAGGTGACGAACAGTTTCCACGAGTTCGTGGGAGAGAAACCGGGCTGGTATGAGATCTGCGGCGGAGCAAAGCAGTCGGAGGGGCATCCGGCATAAGTGCGGCGAGTCTTTTGACCGGGCTGCTTGCGGCCGGGTCTGCGCCGGATCTCTCCAACAGGAAGGCGCGTTTGCACCGGCCTGAGGCAGGGCGCGGACCTGCTGTTGTCTTTTGGAGCCTGGAAATCCTGAGCCAGATTCCTGAATTGGCCGTAAGTCGTGCTATGATCTGGCCCTATGATGCCGCGGGTCATCAGCGCTATCCGCGGGAGGAACAGCAAGGGGA
>NZ_LUKH01000504.1:0-2242 GCF_001593695.1 Leisingera sp. F5
CGACGAATTGAACGGCGGCTCGGGCAACGACACGCTGCGCGGCAACAACGGCGCGGATGAGCTGAATGGCGGCGGCGGCAATGACAAGCTGTTCGGCGGCCGCGGCAAAGACACCCTGGACGGCGGCAGCGGCAACGACAAGCTGGCCGGCAAGGGCGGCGGCGACCTCTTCATCTTCAGCGGCGGCGATGACACCGTGAGTGATTTCAACCCGGATGCCAGCGGCGAGCGCATTGATCTGAGCGCGGCGACAGGCATCACTGGCTTCAGCGACCTGATGAACAATCACACCAGCCAGACCAATGCCGGCCTGCTGATCAGCGACAGCGATGGCGACAGCCTGCTGCTCAGCGGTATCACAGAGCAAGAGCTTCAGGCCAGCGACTTCCTGTTCTGACCCTCACCGGACAACCGTGGAAAGGGCGCGCCTTGGCGCGCCCCTTCGCAATTTCAATACCGGGAGCCAGGCCCTGCGCAGACCTCAATAAACTTTGGGCACATACAATTCGTCCGGCAGCACCTGGCGCTCGTAGTCGGGGTTGTACTTGCGATCCGGCAGATCCACTTTCTCGTGCTGCACCTCGTCATACGGGATCTTGGTCAGCAAGTGCTCGATGCAATTCAGCCGTTCACGCTTTTTATCATTGCCTTCAACGATGTACCATGGCGCCTCTGGAATATTTGTGCGCTTGAACATCTGCTCCTTGGCTTTGGTGTACTGCTCCCAGCGGATCCGGCTTTCCAGATCCATCGGCGACAGTTTCCACTGCTTCATCGGATCGTGAATGCGCATCATGAACCGCAGCTGCTGTTCCTCGTCGGTGATCGAGAACCAGTATTTCAGCAGGATGATTCCCGACCGCACCAGCATCCGTTCAAATTCCGGAACGTCCTGGAAGAACTGATCGACCTGATCGTCGCTGGCAAAGCCCATCACCCGCTCGACGCCCGCGCGGTTGTACCAGGAGCGGTCGAACAGCACGATCTCGCCCCCCGCCGGCAGATGCGGTACATAGCGCTGGAAATACCATTGGCTTTGCTCGCGGCGGTTCGGTGCCGGCAGTGCGACCACCCGCGCCACCCGCGGGTCCAGCCGCTGGGTGATCCGCTTGATCACCCCACCCTTGCCCGCCGCATCGCGGCCCTCGAACAGGATGCAAACCTTGGCGCCGGAATTCTGCACCCAGTCCTGCACCTTGATCAGCTCCGCCTGCAGTCGCAGAAGATTGCGGAAATAGATCTGCCGGTCGAGCATTTCCGGATGCTGCTCGCGGTAAATCTTGCGGATCTCCTGGCTCAGCATCGGCTCCGAGAATTCAATCTCGATATCCTCGTCCAGCGTGTCCTGCAGCTCCGCTTCCAGCCAGTCCAGGGATGCGGTCTCAAATTCGCGGGTCACGGGCAGGGTTCCTTCCTTGTCAGGTCGTGCAAACGCCGCCTTATACGGGCGGCATGTGACTGTTTGATGTCACTGCGCCGAGGCAGCAGCTAGCAGCCGCTGTAGCATGGGGTCCATCCTGCGGCCCTGGCTGCATCTTCCCCCAAGGCAACCGGAATTTCCAGCGTGGTTCAAGAGTAAAAGCCCCCGGCCCGGCGATAAGCATCAGAGCCGCATCAAACCGGCAGCGCCGTGGTCTTGAACACGGTGCGCAGCGCAAAACTCGACTGCATCTGCGCCACCCCCGGCAGCCGCGCCAGATGCTGGCGGTGGATGCGGGCGAAATCCTCGGTGTTCTCCGCCACCACCTTAAGGATGTAATCCGCTGTGCCCGCCATCAGGTGGCACTCCAGCACATCCGGGATTCGCGACACCGCTTTTTCAAACGCGTCCAGCACTTCATCCGCCTGGCCTGACAGGGTGATCTCGACAAACACCGTGGTCGGCACGTTCATCTTGCGCGCGTCCAGCAGCGCGACATAATCACGGATGTACCCGTCCGCCTCCAGCCGCTGCACCCGGCGGTGGCAGGCCGAGGCCGACAGGTTCACCCGCTCCGACAGGTCGGCGTTGGAGATGCGGCCCTGCTTTTGCAACACCGAGAGAATGCGACGATCTGTTTCGTCCAGCGACATTTTGCGAAGATCCTTGCTGTGTTTCACCTGTATATGCGAAGAATCTTCGAAAGGCATGTTTTTCTTCCGCCCAAAAAAGAAGCACATTTTGCAGCGGCTGCGGCAAAATGCCCGCAGAGAGTTTTGAGGAGATACTCACATGAAAATCGGCTGCCCCACCGAGATTAAA
>NZ_LUKH01000505.1:0-2241 GCF_001593695.1 Leisingera sp. F5
CATCATACTGCGCCTGGTCCTCATTCTCGCTGCGCACCGCCTTGTTCTTGGCCTCGGCTGCCTGCCGCAACCGCCAGGTCAGCGCCTCATCTGCAAGACCGTCCAGATCTTCTTCGGCTTCTGCCAGTTCCGCGTCCAGCCCGCGCCGCGCCTCAAGCTTTGCCAGCTCCTCGGCCAGGGTCATGCTGGCCAGTTCGGTGTCGCCGGGTTTGCGCAGGCAGGGGGTGATTGCGACATGGCGAAGCCCAAAGAGGTTTTCAAGGGCATGAGGCCCCAAAGACCAGTCGATTTCCTCGCGCAGACGCTCCGGCGCGCCGATGCCAAAGCGCAGCACCATATCCCGCAGCACCGCCAGATCCGGGTCGGCGCATTGCAGGCGCTCCAGGCTGGTTTCGAATTCGGGGATCACAGCCGGGGTGGTGATTGCCGTGGCCAGGATCACCGCTTCGCGCATGGCGGCAAAAAATTCGTCTTCGGCACCTGCCACCAGCGAGGCACGGGTGGTTGCGCGCGGCTGCGGGATCGGGCCAAAGCCTTTGCCGGGTTTCCACGGTGGACGGCTGCCATCGCGAAAGCCGCCGCTGCGGGATCCGCGCTGCTGGAAACCGCCCTCGCCGCCGCTGCGGTTACTGCGGAACAGCTGCCAGCGCATCTCCTTGACGTCTTCGCCGTAATGCTTGCGGATCGACGGGTCGCGGATCAGCTTGATCTTCTCGCGCAAGGATTTGTCCAGCGACGCCTTGCGTTCGGGGCTGTCGAAGACTTTGCCCTCGGTCTCGCGCTGCCACAGCAGCTTAACCATCGGCATCGCCTGATCCAGCACCGCCTGCACTGCATCCGGGCCTTTACTGCGGATCAGATCGTCGGGGTCCTTGCCCTCGGGCATGATGGCAAAGCGCAGGGATTTTCCGGCCTCCAGCAGCGGCAGCGCCAGGTCGATCAGCCGCATGGCAGCACGGATACCAGCGGTGTCGCCGTCCAGCGCGATGATCGGCTCGTCCGACATCCGCCACAGCATCTGCAGCTGGTTTTCGGTGATCGCAGTGCCCAGCGGCGCCACGCAGGATTGAAACCCGCCTTCGGCCAGCGCAATCACATCCATATAGCCTTCGGCCACAACCAGCGTGGAACCCCGCCCCGACGCCGCCCGCGCAGGTCCGTGATTGTACAGGCTGCGGCCTTTGTCGAACAGCTCGGTCTCGGGCGAGTTCAGGTATTTGGCGTTGTCATTCGGGTCCATTGCCCGGCCGCCAAAGGCAATTGCGCGGCCGCGCGCATCGCGGATCGGGAACATAATCCTGTTGCGGAAGGTGTCATAAGGTTTGCCGCCCTTGTTCGAGGGTTTGGCCAGCCCGGCGCCGATGATCAGGTCTTCGGGCACGTTCTTGCCGCGCAGCCCGTCCCACAAGGCTTGCCAGCCATCAGGGGCAAAGCCGATTTCCCAGCGGTCCAGCGCCGGCGGCGTCAGCCCGCGGCGCTGCAGGTAAGCACGGGCGTCATGAGCGCCGTTGGTCTTGAGCTGCAGGCGAAAGAACTGCACCGCCTGCTCCATCACTTCGGCCAGCAGCGTCCGGCGGTCCTGTTTTTCCTGCGCGCGCGGGTCACGCTTGGGCATTTCCATGCCAGCCTCTTGCGCCAGGATCTCCACCGCCTCCATGAAACCGACGTTCTCGGTCTCCTGGATAAACTTCAGCGCGTCGCCTTTGGCATGGCAGCCAAAGCAGTAATAGAACCCCTTGCGGTCCTCGACATGGAAAGACGCGGTTTTCTCGTGGTGAAAGGGGCACGGGCTCCAATAGTCACCCTTGCCCGGCTGCGACTTGCGCTGATCCCACATGACCTTGCGCCCGACAACATCAGAGATACTGACTCGGGTGCGCAATTCATCCAGAAAGCCGGGCGGCAGGGACATATCAGTTCGACTTCAGCTGTTTCTGCATCGCCTGGATCTGATCCCAGTTCTGCAGGCACTGTTCCTCGAAGGCCGCACCAAGATCAACGTCGCGCAGATCGCGCCGTTTCATCGCATAGACATGGTTCGTCAGCTGCGGGATCGCCTTGGAATAGGTCTCAGGCCAGTCCGGTTCGCTGTCCAGTACCGCCTGCTCCACCTCTTCCTGTTTCACCCGGTCCAGCCGCGCCTGCTGCACCGCGGCCATGACCTGGCCCTGGTACTTGCAGCTTTGTTCTTTAGTTTCAGAAGCATAGGCCGGAGCCGCCAATAAGGCGGCTGCAAGGGCA
>NZ_LUKH01000506.1:0-2240 GCF_001593695.1 Leisingera sp. F5
GGCCGGGGCCGCCGACACGGCCAACTTCACCCACGGAATAGGGAGGGAAGTTGTAATGCAGCAGGAAGTTGGACTTGAAGTTGCCGTGCAGCGCGTCGATGAACTGCTCGTCATCGCCGGTGCCCAGCGTGGTCACAACCAGACCCTGGGTTTCACCGCGGGTGAACAGTGCCGAACCATGGGTCCGCGGCAGCAGGCCGGTTTCCGAAACGATGTCACGGATTTCGTCAGTCGCACGGCCATCAATACGCTTGCCGGTTTTGACAACGTCGCCGCGCAGAATGCCGGCTTCCAGCTTTTTCAGCGCGGAACCCAGGTTTGCGTCACCCAGCTGCTCTTCGGACAGCGCCCCCTTGATGGTTTCGCGGGCGGCGGCAACCGCGGCTGTGCGCTCTTGCTTGTCGCTGATCGCAAAGGCAGCGCGCATCTCGGTTTCGCCGGCAGCTTTGACGGCTTCGTACAGCTCGGAGTAGTCCGGCGCCTGGAAGTCGAACGGCTCTTTCGCGGCTTCTTCGGCCAGCGAGATGATCAGGTCGATGACTGGCTGGATTTGCTCGTGGGCAAATTTCACCGCACCCAGCATTTCTGCTTCGGACAGCTCGTATGCTTCCGATTCCACCATCATCACGGCGTCTTTGGTGCCGGCAACAACCAGGTCCAGACGCTGTTCCGGGTTCAGGCGCAGGTCTTGCATGTCGTCAACGGTCGGGTTCAGGACGTACTCGCCATCCTCGAATCCAACGCGGCAGCCTGCGATCGGGCCCATAAACGGTGCGCCCGACAGAGTCAGCGCAGCGGAAGCGGCGATCATTGCAACCATGTCCGGGTCGTTGACCAGATCGTGGCTCAGCACGGTGCACATCACCAGCACTTCGTTCTTGAAGCCGGGAACAAACAGCGGGCGGATCGGACGGTCGATCAGGCGCGCGGTCAGGGTTTCTTTTTCGGTCGGGCGCGCTTCGCGCTTGAAGAAGCCGCCGGGCACTTTGCCCGCAGCATAGTATTTTTCCTGATAATGCACGGTCAGCGGGAAGAAGTCCTGGCCGGGCTTCTGCTGACGGGCAAAGGTCACGTTGGCCATGACCGAGGTTTCGCCCAGCGTGGCAATCACAGAGCCATCAGCCTGGCGGGCAACCTTGCCGGTTTCCAGTGTAAGCGTCTCTTCGCCCCACTGCATCGATTTTTTCGAAACGTTAAACATCTAGCGTATCCTAATTGGGAGCACTCCCGGCCCTCCGGGTCTCCCGTTTGCGTGGCGGCCCCATTGCCGCCGGCCCCATCTATCTTGCTTTCGCGTGCCGGGGCCTGGCACATCGTCTCAGACAAGCCCGCCCATACATGAGTTTGGTGTAAATTGAAAGGGAAAGCGGCAAGCGTCTGCTGCCGAGGGCGGCAGTGTGCTATGCAGGATGCCAGGCGAGGTATCGCGGCCCCGCCTGAAAGCTGTCAGTTGGTGGATTCCAGCCCCTCGGGGCGTCCTGCAATGGCGAAATGCAAACCGTCTGGATCCATGAATTCCGCAGCAAAGCGGTTCACGTCTTCCAGCGTGACAGCGTTGATACGGTCGTTACGGGTTTCCACATAGCTGATCGGCAAATGGTCCATCTGCATGCCCGCGAGGATCGAGGCAATACGGCCGTTGCCGTCAAAGCGCAGCGGATAAGCACCGGTCAGATAGGTCTGCGCATCCTTCAGCTCTTTCTCCGTCACGCCCTGTTGGGCCATGCGGCGCCATTCATTACGGATCACCTCGACCGCTTCGGCCATCTTGCCATTGGCCGAGGCCACCGACCCCATATAGACCGCCGCCAGGTCACGCGGCACCAGGTAGGAATAGACCCCGTAGGTCAGCCCGCGCTTTTCCCGCACCTCGGTCATCAGCCGGGTCTCGAATGAGCCGCCGCCCAAGATCTGGTTCATCACATAAGCGGTGAAAAAATCCGGATCCTCGCGCTTGATCCCCTTTTGGCCGAACAGGGCCACAGATTGCGGCGTGTCGAAATCCACAACAGTGACACCGCCCGCGATTGAAACTTCAGCCGGGCCCGGAATCGGGCCGCCCTCTGCTGGCAAGGCGCTCAGCAACTCATCCAGGAGCACACCAAGTTCCTCAGCGGTGATATCGCCCACCGCGCTGACGTACAGCCTGTCTCGCGCAAAAACCGCTTCATAGGCATCAAAAATATCCTGCCGGCTAAGCGCGGAAACGGACTCCAGCGTCCCCTTGCCGTCGCTGGCAT
>NZ_LUKH01000507.1:0-2239 GCF_001593695.1 Leisingera sp. F5
TTGTGATTGCAGCACTTGATAACCTGACAAAAGGTAGCAGCGGCCAGGCCTTGCAGAACGCAAACCTGATGTTAGGTGAGACTGAGACCGAAGGGCTGATGATGGCGCCGCTGTTCCCCTGATCCGGGGGCGGCGCAGGCACGGGCCTTGAAATGAGGAAACCATGAAGAACCTGAAGAAACAGCGCCGGATCCAAGTCATTGCCGTTGCCGCGGTGGCTTTGGTCGTTGCAACCGCCCTGATCGGTTATGCCATGCGCGACGGGATCAACTACTTCCGCTCGCCCAGCCAGGTGGCCGAGGCGCCGCCGAAACCGTCCGAAGTGTTCCGCATCGGCGGGCTGGTTGAGGAAGGAAGCCTGCTGCGCGGTCAGGGTGAAACCGTGCGCTTTGCCGTCACCGATGGCGGCGCCACGGTGCAGGTCGCATATACCGGTGTGCTGCCGGACCTGTTTGAGGAAAACCAGGGTATGGTCGGTACTGGCCGTTATGTGAATGGTGTCTTTGAAGCCTCTGAAATCCTGGCGAAACATGACGAGACCTATATGCCCAAGGAAGTCATGGATGCGTTGAAGGCGCAGGGGGTCTATCAGGAGCCTGAAACCTGAGACCGGTCTCTGAGCAAATGGCTCCCGCCCCAAATGCGCCTCCCTTCGGGGAGGCGTTTTGCGTTGGGCCGGGCGCCGCGCGGTGCGCGGCGCGGCAGCGTTCCTGAGGCGGTGTTGCGCAATATGCGTACGCCGCTGTCAGGAGATCTTTTCGTATTTTCACGATGATTGACTCACCAGAAAAGGGTGAGGTTCGATGCAGAGTGTAAAGGAAATCGCCGCTGAGATTGTGGCGCGGGAAGGCGGCTTTGTGAATGATCCGGATGACCCCGGCGGCGTCACCAAATACGGTGTGACCATTGGAACCCTGCGGCGGCTGCGTCTGGATGTGACCGGTGATGGGGATGTGGACGCCGGGGATGTGAAGGCGCTGACCCGCGCGCAGGCCGTGGCCATTTTCATCCGCCACTATTTCGACGCGCCCCGTATCGCCAGCCTGCCGGAGTGCCTCCAGGCCACGGTCTTTGATATGTATGTGAATGCCGGCAGCAACGCGGTGCGCATCCTGCAGCGATTGCTGCGCGATATGGGGTACAGGGTTGTGGTGGACGGCACAATCGGACCGCAGACGGCAGGCGCCGCCGCCGATGCTGCCACCGTTGATGCGACGGGCCTGCGCGACGCCTATGGCATCGCGAGGCGCAATTATTACTTCCGTCTGGCAGACCGTCGGCCGGCCAGCCGGAAATATGCCCGCACCCGTGCCGGCGGCAAAGGCGGCTGGATCAAACGGGCCGAGGAATTCATCTCGCCGAACTACCATCTGAACCAGCAGGCCTTTCAGGAAAGGATCGCGGCATGGGGATGATCTCAGACATTCTGGGGCTTGTTTTTGGCAGCCAGCGTAATGTCCTGCGGGAAACTGCCGAAGTCTTTCGCGAAAACGCCGAAGCCGGCGCCGGCCGCGCGCATGAGGTGCAGATTGCAGCGCTTGGCCAGTTTGGCACCGAATTTCAGCAGCCCGCAAAAGGCTGGTTTGACCGCCTTATGGATGGGGTGAACCGGTTGCCGCGCCCCATGCTGGCGCTGGGGACGCTGGCGCTGATGGTGTCTGCGCTGAGCGACCCGGTGTGGTTCGCCGCCCGGATGCAGGGGCTCGCGCTGGTGCCGGAACCGTTGTGGTGGCTGCTGGGTGTCATCGTCTCCTTTTACTTCGGGGCGCGGCATCAGGTGAAGGCACAGGAGTTTCAGCACGGACTGGCGGCCAGCATGGCTCGGGTTCCCCAGGCCGTCGAAAACATCGCCGCGCTGAACAGGCTGCGGGCCGCTTCACCTGCTGCGGCCTCCACCGGAACTGACGCCGCAGCGCGTCTTCAGGCCACGGGCGCAGAGGAGAATCCGGCGCTGGAAGCCTGGAAAGCCCGTCGCGGCTGATCACATTTTAGCGGCTGCGGCGGCATGGCGCGGCGAATGCCATTGGCGCCCGCAGCAGACAGGCGTATAGGAAAATACATGATTACAGAGCTTGGCCACTTCGCCCTTATCCTCGCCTTCATGATTGCCATCGTGCAGGCCGTTATCCCCTTGATCGGCGCGCATAAGCGCTGGCCCGGCTGGATGGCCGTGGCGGAACCGGCGGCCCAGGCGCAGTTCCTGTTCACCGCCTTTGCGTTCGGGGCGCTGACCTGGGCG
>NZ_LUKH01000508.1:0-2237 GCF_001593695.1 Leisingera sp. F5
CATCGGTTACGCCAGCTAAGCATACGCTGGTTCCGTGCATAGTAGCCGCTGGGAAATCCCCGCGATTTCCTGGCGGCGCAGGAAACATTGATGTCCGGCCGTCAGCCCGGCCTGGCTACCGCGGATCTTGGCCGCTGCTCCGGCCGTAGCGGGGCAGCCTGTCTTTCAGCTCCAGCCAGCTCACATGGTCAGAGTGGAAGACGTGGAACTTGGGCGGCATCTCCCCGGGGCATTCCAAAGTCGCCGTGTACATGTGGATATTCACCGCATCCCGTGCGGTGCGATAGGCCATCTGGGTGCCGCAGGCGCCGCAGAACAGCCGCTCGACACCGTCAGAGGAGTTGTAGATCTGCGGCTCTGCACCGGACCACGCGACCGCCGCATGCGGCAGTCCGAAAAATGCGGTGACAGGTGCCGCGCAATTGCGGCGGCAATCGGCGCAGTGGCAATAGCAGCTCCAGGCCGCCTCGGCCTCACTCTCCCAATGCACGGCGCCGCAGTGGCAATGCCCTCTCATGGCTGGTCCCTCGCTGTTGGCTTCCCCGGATAGGCGGCCAGCGGTAATTCCCAGCCGCAGGATTAACCGTAGTGCGCCACCGGGGTGCCGGCAATGGCAGCCATGTTCAATAACCCGCGCGCGGTGATCGAGGGGGAAACGATATGGGCACGGTTGCCCATGCCCATCAGGATCGGCCCGACCTCCAGCCCGCCGGCCCGCATTTTCAGGATGTTGCGCACGCCTGAGGCCGCATCGGCATGGGCAAAGATCAGCACATTGGCCGCGCCCTCCAGCCGCGAATTGGGGAAAATCCGTTCGCGCAGTTCGGGATCCAGCGCGCTGTCGATGTTCATCTCGCCCTCATAGGCAAAATCCCGATGGCTTTCGTCCAGGATCTCCAGCGCGGCGCGCAGGCGGCTGCCGGTGTCGCAAGCGATATTGCCGAACTGCGATTGCGAACACAGCGCAATCTTCGGCTCCAGGCCGAAGCGGCGCACGTGGCGGGCGGCGCCGATCACGGTTTCTGCAATCTGTTCCGGCGTCGGCTCGATCCGCACATGGGTGTCGGCAATGAACAGCGGCCCGTCTTCCAGGATCATCAGCGACAACGCCCCGTGCGGCGCATAACTGTTGCCGCCCAGAACCTGTTCGACATAGTTCATGTGCCAGCGGTATTCACCAAAGGTGCCGCAGATCAGGCTGTCGGCCTCGCCCCTGTGCACCATGATGGCGCCAATTGCGGTGGTGTTGGTGCGCATGATCGCCTTGGCAAGATCCGGCGTCACCCCGCGCCGCTGCATCACCTTGTGATAGCTGTTCCAGTAATCGTAATAGCGCGGGTCGTTCTCCGGGTTCACCAGCTGAAAATCGCGCCCCGGCCGCACATCCAGCCCTAGCCGCTCGCAGCGGCGCTCAATCACTTCCGGGCGGCCGATCAGGATCGGGGTCTCGGTTGTCTCTTCCAGGATCGCCTGGGCGGCGCGCAGCACCCGATCGTCTTCGCCCTCGGCAAAGACAATCCGGCGGGCAGCGGCGCGGGCGGCCTCGAACACCGGGCGCATCAGCAGGGCGGATTTAAAGACGGTCTGGTTCAGCTTCTGCTTATAAGCCTCAATGTCCTCAATCGGCCGGGTTGCCACGCCGCTGTCCATTGCCGCCTTGGCCACGGCCGAGGACACCACCGCCACCAGCCGCGGATCAAACGGTTTGGGGATCAGGTAGTCGGCGCCGAAATTCAGCTGCTCCCCCTTGTAGGCAGCCGCGGCTTCAGCGCTGGTTGTGGCGCGGGCCAGTTCGGCAATGCCGTCAACGCAGGCGATCTGCATCTGGTCGTTGATCTCGGTTGCCCCGACATCCAGCGCGCCGCGGAAGATGAAGGGAAAGCACAGCACGTTGTTGACCTGATTGGGGAAATCGCTGCGGCCCGTGGCGATGATCGCCTCCGGTGCCACCTGACGCGCGGCCTCCGGCATGATCTCCGGGGTCGGGTTTGCCAGCGCAAAAATGATCGGGCGGTCCGCCATCTTTGCCACCATATCGGGCTTCAGCACATTGGGGCCGGACAGGCCAAGGAACAGATCCGCGCCGTCCATCACCTCGTCCAGCGCGCGCAGGTCCGACGCCTGGGCAAAGGCCGCCTTCTGCGGGTTCATGTCCTCCTCGCGCCCTTCATAGACCAGGCCGTGAATGTCGCAGAGCCAGATATTCTCGCGCTTCACCCCCAGCTTCACCAGCATGT
>NZ_LUKH01000509.1:0-2235 GCF_001593695.1 Leisingera sp. F5
GTAGAGCGGCTGCAAGACTTTTTGGAGCATGAAGGCCGGCAGGCCTGCGCCATAGATGGCGACAGCGATGGCGATGGCGGCCACATCCTCAGGTCCGGTGGCGCCGCGCTCATAAAGCACCGAGACCAGCGGCAGCGGCACGGTGATGAAGGCAACGGCGGAAGGCACGGCCAGCAGCAGCGAGAATTCCCCGGCGCGGGACAGGGCGTCCTGAGACCCGGCGCTGTCCCCGGCCCGCAGGCGGCGCGACAGGGCAGGCAGCAGCACGATGCCGACGGCGATGCCGACAACGCCCAGGGGCAGTTGATACAGCCGGTCGGCGATGAACAGCCAGCTGGCCGCCTTTTCGATGTCAGAGGCCACGTATTGCCCGACCACCAGATTGATCTGGGTGACTCCCATGGCCAGAGCAGCGGGCACTGCAACACGCATCAGGCTGCGCATTTCGGTGTTCCAACGGGGCAGACCGGGCCGCAAGGTTACACCAGCACGGGCGGCGGCGACCCAGACAAGCGCCAGCTGAGCGACGCCTGCCACCGGGATGGTCCAGACCAGCCACAGGACAACATCGCCGCCCATGAGAGCGCCGGCTGTCATCGCTGCACAGGCAAATATGTTGAGGAGCACCGGTGCGGCGGCGGCGGCGGCAAAGCGGCCGGTGGCGTTCAGAACCCCGGAAAACAATGCGGCCAGCGACATGAACAGGATGTAGGGAAAGACGACATAACCGTACCCCACTGCCATATCGAACCGCGCATCGCCGACAAAACCGCCGGCCGTCAGCCAGACCAGCCCCGGCATGAACACCATGCCGAGCCCAACCAGCGCCAGCACCGCAGCAGCAAGCAGGTTGAAGGCCTGCTGGGCATAAGTTCTGGCGTCCTCTCCGGCCTCATACCGCTTGGAAAAGGCTGGCACAAAGGCGGCGTTAAAAGCGCCTTCGGCAAAGAAGCGGCGGAACATATTGGGCAGGCGGAAGGCCACGATAAAGGCATCCAGTACCGGACCGGGGCCGATGAAGGCGGCAATCAGGATCTCGCGGGCGAACCCCAGCACGCGGCTGGCCAGCGTCCAGAACCCAACGGTCAGGAAGCCCGAAAGCAGTTTGATCGGTTTCATACATCCGCCCGTTTTGCGCCTGCGGTGATGGCCTCGCGCAGTTTCTTCTCCAAAGTCCGCTGTTTGGACTCCGCATAGTATTTCAGGCCGAACATGTCTTTGACATAAAAGGCGTCCACCACCTGCTCGCCATAGGTCGCGATGACTGCGTTAGCAATATAGACATTGGCGGCCGCCAGCGCCCGGGCCAGATCATAAAGCAGACCGGGCCGGTCGCGGGTGTCGACCTCGATGATGGTGTAGATTTCCGAGCCGTCGTTATCAAAGGTGATATGGGTCGGGACCTTGAAGGCGCGCTCCCGTTTCTTGATCTTGTCACGGGATTTCAGCGCGTCGCGGGTGATCACCTCGCCCTTCAGGGTCTTTTCAATCATCTGCTTAAGCCGGTGCAGGCGGATCGGGTCGAAAGGGTGGCCTTCGCTGTCCTGGATCCAGAAGGCGTCGGTTACATATCCGTCCTTGGTCGTATAGGAGCGCGCATCCACCACATTGGCCCCGACCAGCGCCAGCGCGCCGGCAATGCGGGCAAAGATGCCGGGGTGGTCTTCCATCACGAAACAAGCGCGGGTCGCATCCCGGTCGACGTCCGGATAGAGCCGGATCATCACCTCGCCCGCGTCGCCCTTGGCGATATAGTCGCGCAGCATCTCGGCGAAATCCACATGCGCGGTGATGTGCAGCCCGTGCCAATAGGGCGGATAGTGCCGGGCGGTTTCGGTTTTGAGATCGGCTTTGGACCAATCCTGCAACGCCTCGCGCAGGGCCTTCTTGGCCGAGGCGCCGCGGTGTTCGCGGTTCAGCGCCTCCATGCCGCCCTCAAGCGCTGCACGGGTCTGGCCGTAAAGCGCCCGCAGCAGGGCCGCCTTCCAATTGTTCCAGGTGTTCGGGCCAACGCCGCGGATATCGCAGACAGTCAGCAGCAACAGCAGATCCAGCCGTTTGACCGTTTGCACCGCCTTGGCGAAGTCACGCACCGTGCGCGGGTCGGCAATGTCGCGTTTCTGCGCCATGTCGGACATCAGCAGGTGATAGCGCACCAGCCATTCCACGGTCTCGCATTCGGATGGCTTCAGCCCCAGCCGCGGCGCCACCTTGCGGGCGATCTGCGCACCAAGG
>NZ_LUKH01000510.1:0-2233 GCF_001593695.1 Leisingera sp. F5
CCGCCTCCGGCAGGAACACGTTGTGGAAGCCATCATAGGTGAAGATCCCCTCAATCCCCTCGTTCAGCGGCTTGCCGGAGCTGCGCACCAGCACCCGCTTGACCGACGGGCCGCCAACGTCCGTGATCCGCCATTTCGCCAGTGCAGTGGCCTTCTTGGAGTTCAAGATGCCGTTATAGACCCGCTGTGCCAGCGGCATTTCCGACAGAATGTTTTGCGCCTGGGCAATCAGCGGTCCGTTGAGAGAAATCTCCTCCATTGGCTGCGATAGCAGGGCGGTCAGGTGATCCATCAGATCGGCGCGCAGCTGGTTGCGGGCGATGCCGGGATAGGCGATCCGCTCCCAATCCAGCCGCATCCACTCCTTGACCAGATCCTGGTTCATCGGCCCCTGCAGGCCCAGCATCAGATAGATTTTCAGCGCTTCATACAGCGTGTCTGGATTGTTGATGTTGCCTTCGATCTGTTGCTCCAGCCGCACCAGAAGCCGCGGCAGCAGCCGCTGGTTCAGCGCCGTGCGGTAGGTCTGCGCCGCCTGGGTGCCGATCACTTCTCCCTGATACAGGCCATAGGTCATCGCCCCGTCAGGCTCCGGATCCGACAGCACCGGGTTGCCCGGCATGTCGCGCAGGTTGTTCAGCGCTGCTGCCACCGGCACCAGATCTGTATCGCCGACCGGGCTGGGCGGCAGTTGCGCCGAAGCGGCCTGATAAGCAGAAACCTGGCCTTCGGCCTGAGTAATCAAATCGGTGTTCTTAAGGTAGGAACGCACCCAAAGCGCACCCATTCCAATCGCCACCAGAACGGTGGCAGTGATCGCAATCCGGCGGGTCCAGCGGTAGCGGCGTTCCACCTTGTCGTCAGCCGACACCAGCCCCGCCTCGGGGAACATCACACTTTCAAACAGCCGGGTCAGGAAGAAGGACCGCCCGGTGCCCTGCCCGGTGCCAATCGCCTGCCGCCCGATGCCAAAAGTTTGCGCCATGCCCAGCATCAGCCGGTCGATCGGCGTGCCTTCCTGGGTGCCGGAGGTGAAGTAAATCCCCCGCAGCATCTGGCGCTGCTCATAACGGTTGTCCTGAAACACCTCGGTCAGAAACTCCCGGGCCACCCCGCGCATCGAGGCGACCTGCGCCGGAAATCCGGCAATCAGTGCGCGGCGCTGATGATCGGTCTCGGTCTGCATCTTCTCCAAAAGCTGCGCATTGACCTGCCCCAGCAACAGCCCGAATTCCTCGTCAAACCCGGCAATCGGCGCCTGTTCCTTCTTGCCCTTGGGCAATGGCAGGGTGAATCCCCAGACCTGTTCGCGGTCCTCCTTGCCCAAGGCGTCATGGAACTCCTGAAAGCCGGCAATCAGGTCTGCCTTGGTGAACAGCACATAGACCGGGAAACGCACGCCCAGTTTCTCGCGCAGCTCGGCCAAGCGGCGGCGCACCGCAGCGGCGTGGCTTTTCTGTGTGATCTCATCCTGCAACGACAGATCCGACAGCGAGATTGCAATAATCGCACCATTGATCGGCTGCCGCTTGCGGTATTTCTTCATCAGCCCCAGGAAGCCCAGCCAAGCGGCGTTATCAGCCTCGGCATCGCTTTCCTGGGTTGTATAGCGCCCGGCAGTGTCGATCAGCACCGCGTCATTGGTGAACCACCAGTCGCAGTTGCGGGTGCCGCCGACGCCGCCAATCGCAGCCTTGCCCAGTTTCTCGGCCAGCGGGAACTGCAGGCCGGAATTCACAATCGCCGTGGTTTTGCCCGCGCCGGGCGGGCCGATCATGATGTACCACGGCAGATCGTTCAGATGACGGCGGCCGCCCTTGGACTTGCGCAGCTCTTTCATGGCGTCCTTGAACTTGCCGCGCAGTTCGCCGATTTCCTCGGACAAAACATCATCTTCCGAGGTATCCACCGCCTCGGCGATCTCCTCGGTCATCTCCTTGTCCTTGCGGCGGCGCCGCCAGAAGATGATGCCGATGATGATGAAATACAGAAGGAAGATTATCCCGATGGTGATCAGCCGCGACATCACGCTGTCAAACGGACGCCACTCATCGCCGCCAATAAACGGCGCGAAATACCACACGCAGGCCGACAGCACCGCTGCCAGGATCAGCAGAACGGTGTAGATCGACCGGAACAGCGGAAAGATATAACGGCGGATCATCCTTCAACCTCCTGAACCAGCAGGATTTCGATCCTGCGGTTCTTGGCCCGCCCTGCGCGGGTGCTGTTA
>NZ_LUKH01000511.1:0-2233 GCF_001593695.1 Leisingera sp. F5
GACTGATGTCTCCGGCCGCAGAACCTCATTTGCGGCGGCGATGATCTCATCCGCCGTGACCGATTGCAGGATCTTGGGCCAGTCCTGAACGTCCTGCACTGTCAGCCCGATGCTGAGCGCCTGGCCATAGCGATTGGCAATTCCGTTAACGTTGTCGCGGTCATAGATTTCGGCGGCCCGCAGCTGCAGCTTGATGCGCTCCAGCTGAGCTTCGTCCACTCCAGCTTCCAGAAAGCGGGCGATAGTGGCATCCAGCGCCTCCTCGGCCTGATCCATGCTGACGCCCTCAGCCGGAACCACAAGGAAAGTGAAGGACGTATCATCCAGCGAGCTGCCCGAATAGAAGGCGCCGGAGTAGACGGCGACCTGCTGGTCGAATTGCAACGCATTGGCCAGGTAGGAGGTGCTGCCGCCGCCCAAGAGTTCGGCCAGCAAGTAAAGCGCCGCAGCTTTCTGCTGCGCGCCGCTGTCGCGCTCAGGCGCCAGATAGGAGCGCTGCACATAAGGCTGAGCAACGCGCGGGTCCTCAAAAGTGAGGCGGCGGGCAGCGGTCTGCGGCGGCTCCTGGCTGCGGAAGCGCTCCGGCAGTTCAGGGTTTGCCGAGAGCACGCCATAATATGTCTCGGCAAGTGCTTTCACCTCTTCCGGTTCGACATCCCCGGAGACCACCAGGATGGCGTTGTTGGGCGCATAGTAGGTGCGGTAGAAGGACAGCGCATCCTCCATATCCAGGCTTTCCATCTCGTGGCGCCAGCCGATGACCGGCTGGCCGTAGCGGTGATTCAGGTACTGCACCGCCTGCAGCTGCTCGCGGAACAGCGCCACCGGGTCGTTATCAGTGCGCTGGTTGCGCTCTTCCAGGATCACCTCGCGCTCGGTGGCGATATCCTCCTCGCTCAGGCGGAGGTTGGTCATCCGGTCGCTTTCCATCCGCATCATCAGTTCGAGCCGGTCGGCGGCAACGCGCTGGAAATAGGCGGTGTAGTCATAGCTGGTGAAGGCGTTGTCCTGGCCGCCGTTGGCGCGCACGGTGGCCGACAGCTCTCCCGGGGCCAGCTTGTCGGTACCCTTGAACAGCAGATGCTCCAGGAAATGAGCCACGCCGGACTGCCCCGGCGGCTCGTCGGCCGAACCGGCCCGGTACCAGACCATCTGCTGCACAACGGGCGCGCGGTGATCCTCGACCACCACCACGTCCATGCCATTGTCCAGGGTGAACGCGGTCACCGCCTCATCCTCAGCCCGTACAGGCGCGGACAGGGCAGCACTCAGCGCTGCGGCGGCCAATGTGATCCTTTGGATCATCTGGCATCCTCCAATTTCTTGCACCTTTGCCCTTGCCTGGGACCGTGCGGTTACTGCTCTTTCGCCTATTGCAGCCACAAAACGCCGCCCATTGCCAGCAGAAAGACTGCTGTCAACCTACGCTGCCGCTGGCGTCATGCAAGACTGGCTGGCGGAATTGTGAGAGTTCAGGACTCTTCTTCGGGCGGCGACGACGGTGTGGCCGCGCCTGCCTTGCGGAATTGTTCGCTGACAGCAAATGGATCAATGCTCTGCTTCCGGTACAACTGCTCATAGCGGTCAACCGGAACAATCTTGATCCGCCCCAGGTGACGGTTGCGGTGGCGGAATTTCGCATCTTCCGAGGCCAGCGTCTCACGCACTCCCGGCTCCACGCCGTAGCGGCTGGAAGCGGTGACCAGTGCCGCATCGCCCGATGGCACGCCGTTGCCGGACACCAGGGCCGAGGGGTTGCCGCCCAATGCAGCCACTGCCTCGGATTTCGGGTCGGGATCCGTCAGATTGCTGCCGCCCGGGGTCGGCGCAGGCAGCGACGCATAGTTCTCCGGCGTGCTCAGCGGCTTGGACGGCAGGATCAGGAACTCATCCGGGCCGGGGCCAGGCTTTTGAAGGACACGCAGCCCCTTTTGACCGCAGCCGGCCACTGCCAGCGCGCCAGCCAGAACCATCACTCCGAACGGGATCCGCATGCCCCAAAACTCCTGCCTGTTTCCCGGCGCTTTTAACCCATTTGCCCAGCGAGGTCTACGCAGGCTTTTTGCGCCGCCCGTCAAAGAAGATCAGCCCTGCTGCGCCTGCAAAAATGAAGATATCGGCGACATTGAACACGAACGGGTTCTGAATACCGCAGCACGATGTGTTGAGGAAATCCAGCACGTATCCGTACAGCAGCCGGTCCGCGACATTGCCCAGCGCGCCGCCGATCACC
>NZ_LUKH01000512.1:0-2232 GCF_001593695.1 Leisingera sp. F5
CGACCGCGAGGCGATGGATTTTATCGTCGACCGTTATGGTGAGTATGTGCTGCTGCGCCCGACGACCGGCGGCGCCAACTGGCTGTTGTGGGCTGCTGGTCCGCTGATGCTGCTGGCCGCGCTTGTGATCGCCGTCTTCTATGTGCGGGGACGCGCCCGCGCGCCCAAGGCCGCCGAGCAGGGGCTGAGCGCTGACGAGCAGGAGCGGCTGCGGAAAATCCTGAAGGATTGACGCCGGGTCCGGCTTTCCGGCAGGCGGGCTTTCCGTCACCATACCGGCAAACGGCCAGACGGATACGCTCTTGGCCCCTGAATGCAAGCATTGTGAGGCACTCCGATGGACTATAAGGAAATCCTGTTTTCTCTGCAGGACGGGCTGGCGGTTGTCACCCTGAACCGTGAAGCGCGCAAGAATGCGCTCAACAGCCGGATGCGGTCCGAGATCACTCATGCGATGCGCATGGCTTCTTCCGAGGCCCGCGCTGTGGTGCTGACCGGCGCCGGCGACGCGTTCTGCTCGGGCCAGGATCTGAGCGACGCTGGCAGCAACGGCGGTCAGCTGGATCTGGAACGCACGCTGCGCGACGAATACCTGCCGATGCTGCAGGCGATCTATGATTGCCCGGTGCCGGTTGTGGCGGCCGTCAACGGCGCCGCTGCCGGGGCGGGCGCCAATCTGGCGCTGGCCGCCGATGTGGTGATCGCCACGGAAAGCGCATTTTTCATGCAGGCCTTCAGCAAGATCGGCCTGATCCCGGACGCAGGCGGGACCTGGTTCCTGCCGCGCCAGATCGGCCTGGCGAAATCAATGGGGGCAGCCCTGTTTGCCGACCGCGTCAGCGCCCAGCAGGCCTGCGACTGGGGCATGATCTGGGAAGCGGTGCCGGATGCGGAATTCGATGCCCATTGGCGGGAACGCGCAAGCTATCTGGCCAGCGGCCCCAGCAAAGCCTTTGCCGCCACCAAATCCGCCCTGCGCGAAAGTTTCGGCCGCACTTTGGCCGAGCAGCTGTCGGAAGAAGCGCACCTGCAGGGCCAATGCGGCAAGACCCGGGATTTTCTGGAAGGTGTCACGGCCTTCATGGAAAAGCGCCCCGCGAAGTTCGAAGGGCGCTGAGGAGCTTCAGGCCAGCTGAAAACTGAAAGAAGGTGCCGGAGAGTTTCTCCGGCATTTCATTTTAGGCGCGAGTCAGCACCATGATGTTGTCTGCTGTAATCAGGCCCCCGGCACCTTGGATACGAGCAAAAACCTCGCCATCTGCCAGCAGCAGGGCGTCATCCTCATCACCGAATTGGTCAAGCGTGTTCTCAACGGTGATTTCAGGTGGCGTGCCTTCGCCATCATGGGAATAGACGATTACATCCTCAAGGCGGCTGTAGTCTGTCAGAACAACCGGTTCATCGCCGGCCTCGATCCAGTCGCCGAGGATCAGTTCATCTCGGCCTTCTCCTAGGCTCACTGTGTCGCCGTTGCCTGCAACAACATCGTCATTTCCGCGGCCCGCCTGGATCACATCCGCATCTTCGTCAGTATCCTGGCTCAGCTCAGGTTCCAGCTGAACGTCAACATCCGGGTCTTCATCGGCAATCCAATCTCTGAGCGCTTGAAACGCAGTATCCGCGTCAACTGCACTGGTTGCGACAATAAAGTCGTCACCCAGATCGCCGACGAGCGTATCACTGCCCTGCCCATCTATGATGACATCGTTGCCGTCACCACCGCGCAGGAAGTCATTGCCTTCACCGCCGGCCAGCGCATCTGTGCCGTCCTGTCCAAACAGCCGGTCATTTCCGGCATTGCCGTCTACCATGTCGTCGCCGTCCTTGGCGAATATCGTGTCCTCGCCTGATCCGCCGGCCAGGTCGTCGTTACCTTCTGTGGCGTCGGCGGTGGTGTCGCCCTTGGTAATGTCATCGCCGTCATCATCCAGAGCAATAGCGACGCCGCCGATGGTCATACCTATACCGAGCAAGATCAAAAGTTCCATGTCACCAATCCCGTAGTCACCTGGCAGACGGCGCTTGCAAAATGCGCGCGCGGGGCCGCTCTGCCAGAAATAAGTAAACCAGGCGGTTTGGTATTGAGTTGAATCGTTTTAGTCAAACACTGCTAAATATTGAACTTCCCATAGAAACAGTCTGAGCCAAGATCCGGAATTGTCGCCATTTTACGGCTATTGCGGTGGCATGGGCTTTGGGGCCTCGCCCAGAAAATCGCAGGCTCCCCGGAGT
>NZ_LUKH01000513.1:0-2232 GCF_001593695.1 Leisingera sp. F5
GGAGAGCTCGGAAGGATCTACGGGCATGGCGTCTGGATGGCTGCGGCGCGGGAATGCGCCCGGAAGCCCGCATCATACGCAGCCGGACCGGCAGGTACAAGCCGCTCGCAGGCGCGGACAGAATGATCTGCGCGCCTGCCGCACCGGAATATGCGGCGGATCTTAGCCGCCTTCCTCCTCATCCTCGTCGGATTTCAGATCGATTTCGCCTGTTGCTACCAAATCGCGCATGGCCGAGATGATCATGCTGAACGCCACCTCGCCATCGCTGCGCTTGACTTTGCCGCGCTCGCCCACCTCTTCGCGGATGTTGTCGGCCATCCGGCTGGACATGTTCTTGAGCAGGAATTCATTTGTGGCAACGTCTTCTTCGTCGGTGGCAAAGGCCATGGCCGTGACCAGATCCGGCTGCGATAGCACCCGCATCAGCTTGGGCACGTCGATCGGCTGCATCCGTTCGCCGATCAGGGCGTAAGTAAAGATCGCTTTGCGCACCTTGATGGCGAAGTCCTCATCCTCTTCGTCCAGCGCGGTCAGCACCTCGTCGCGCTTGGCTGCCGCCGCCTCGGTCAGGATGCCGCCAAGACGCTGGCCCGGGGTCTCATCAAAGGCGAGATCGGGCCGGGCTTCGACCTGGGCGGCAAGCGACAGGCCGATCCGGTCCACGGTGTCGGGCGTCACATTGGCGGTGTGGCTGACGGCATAGGTGATGCGGCGGGCAATCGGGCCGGGCAGATGCACCAGCATTTGCGCCGCTTTGGCGGTGTCCAGCTTGGACAGCGGAACCGCGGCCACTTCGGTGCTTTCCGCCTCGGCCAGACCTGCCAGATCTTCGGGCGGCAGCTGTTTCAAGCGCTCCCATGGGTCACCGAACTGGCGCACACCGGCTTCCTTGCGCAGACGGCTGTGGGTGTGGCGGCTGATCTTGCCTTGCATTGCATTCAGCGCACCGGCCAGGCCATTGGGGAAATGCAGGCCAACGTTGTCCAGCAGATCGGCAAATTCGCCGACCACCGTATTCAGCGTATCGCGATCGACAATGCTCATCTTGCCCATCTGCTGGGTCAGCTCCAGCTGCAAGTCGTCCGGCAGCTCCTCCAGCGGGATTTCTGCGCCTTCATTCAGCAGCAGCCGGACGATAATTGCGGCCTTTGCCTTGCCGCTCAGCCCGCTGCCGCCCGCGCCGCCCAGAGGGGCCGGGGCACCGAACCCGCCCAGATCCGGCCCGCCTGAAGCCATCGGAAGCGCCAGCAAATTGTCTTGAGGCATTCTCGCACCCTACCAAAGATTCTTCTTGATCATCGAGGGCAGGATAGGCCGCAAGCCGTAAAGAAAGGCTGAAGCTAGTAGCTGTAAGTTGCACCTGTTTCCAAGGCGTTGCGCAGCGAAGCTTCGGCCCAGGTGCCATCACCGCCCCGTGCCTTGATCTCTTTCCACTGTATCAGGGCCGCGCCGTATTTCCCCTGTTTCACAAGGCCTTGGCCCATATAGGAGCGGGCAAGTATGTTATCCGGATCCTGTTCAAGCGCCTGATCGTAATAGGTCTGCGCCAATTCCAAATTGCCCAGTTTGCGATGGGTGAAACCCCAATAGGTCAGCACCAGGGTATCCTGCTGGTCCGGCGCCGCGCTCAGCACTGCCTGTGCATCCTGCTGGCGGCCCGCATAGGCCAGCTCACGCGCTGCATTCAGCAGGCCCTGCTGGTTCAGGGACGATTTCTTGGGCCGCACGCAGCGTTTCTTGTTTGGGTCCCAGATCCGCTTGCCCTTGCAGGTCTTGGTGGTCTCAGACGGTTTCGGTGGGTTGGTCCAGGTGGTTCCACCATTCCCGTTGCCACCAGCCGCAAAGGCAAATCCGGGCATGGCGACGGCCAAAGCAAGCAAAACACGCATTAAAATCACTCCAATTGATCACTTGGATAGAGTTTAGTGCAAAAAAGAACCGGCGCCCCTCAAAACGGAGCGTCCGCAATAAAAAACCTGTGAGATGTGCGTCAGCTGTTGATGATCTTGACGCAACTTTGGCTGTTTGAATCCCAAGTGGTGCCTGCCGCGCAGGATTGCGCCTGATGTTCGCGGCCCGAGCAGCCCATTGCCGCCGCCAGGGATGGCAGCAAGAGTGCTGCGGTCAGCACAAGAGTTCCGACTTTCATAATCCGTCCTCCCAATTTTGTGGGCCTATCCTAGGTCGAGAGGGTGAATATCCAAAGCAAAAGATGAAAAACGGATCGTG
>NZ_LUKH01000514.1:0-2231 GCF_001593695.1 Leisingera sp. F5
CGCGCCGATCTTGCCATTCAGGCCGCCATCGGCGGCATGGGTATTGCGCTGGGGCGCAGCCTGCTGGTGGAAAATGATCTTGAGGCCGGATTCCTGGAAACTGTCGGCAAGCCGGTAAAATCCCGCGCCCGCTACTGGCTGGTCACCACGCCGGCCAATGCCGCCACCGACGGGTATCAGGCCCTGCGGCAGTGGATGCATGAGGAAATTTCAGTAATTCGCGCACAGCAATCAAAGATGTTCAGCATGGGCTGATCTCCACATTCATGAGGCAGCCTCATGTACATATGGCTCGCCCCGCGCCCTGTTTCTGAGCTAACCAGCAGGCAGATGCTCAATTCAGCGGGGGTGCGGCATGCACTATGTCCTTTGCGATGCCTTCTCGGATGGCCCGTTCACCGGCAACAGCCTGGCAGTATTCCCCGACGCGCTGGCGCTGGACGGCCGGCAGATGCTGCAGCTGACCCGGGAGCTCAAGCACTTTGAATCCGCTTTCCTAACCGGGCAGGCACTCGCGGACGGAAGCCGGCCATTGCGTGTTTTCGACCTGGAAGAGGAGCTGCCGTTTGCTGGACACCCGCTGCTCGGTGCTGCGGCCGTGCTGCATGACCTTGAGCAACCCGCTGTAACGGCAAAGATTGCCTTTGCCTTAGGAGAACGCCGGGTGACTCTGCGTTCTGCCCGCCGCGCAGCTGGGTTTGACGTTTGGATGGATCAGGGAAAGCCCCTGTATTTGGCAGAGCTGAACGGCCCCGCCGCCCGACAACTTGCCAGCTGTTTCTCGCTGGCGCTTGAGGATCTTGCCCCGGGCCTGCCGCTGGAAGTCATCTCGACCGGGCTGCGTTATCTGGTGGTACCGGTCCGGCAGGGTTTGGACAGGGCGGCTATCCGCGTTCCCGAGCTAGAGCAGCGGCTTGCGGACGTAGGCGCTCAGTTTGCTTATCTGTACGACGTCCACCGGACCGAAGGGCGCCATTGGACCAACGACGGACGGATCGAAGACATCGCAACCGGCAGCGCCGCAGGCGTCATCGGCGCTTATGCCCATAAGCACGGGCTGCTGAACGCGGCCAACACGTTGGAACTTAAGCAGGGGCAGTATGCAGGCCGCCCCAGCCGTATTTCTGTACAGGTCGTCAGTGGACCCGATGGGATCAGTGCTATCCATGTTGGTGGTCGGGTATCAATCCTGGGCACCGGCCGGTTCGGGGTGCTGCCATGACACCTGCCCTGCGCCATATCACCCGCGAAGAAATCTCCGCCCGGCTGTCCCACGCGGCCCTGCTATCTCCAGTGCGCCAGGCGATGATCGCCTACAGCGCAGGAAAGGCAACGTCGGCGGCTCAGGTGCTGTTCCCTGCGCCGGGCGCCGATGTGCATGTCAAAAGCGCGGCTCTGCCTGGCACCCCCATTTTCACCGTCAAGCTCGCGGGCTGGTCGGAAAGCCTGAAAGCAGACACCGGCAGCGGCCATAGCGGGCTGATTCTGGTCTGTGGTTCCAAGAGCTGCCAACCGCTTGCATTGCTTCACGACGGCCATCTGATTTCCGACTACCGGACCGGCGCCGCCGGCGCTTTGGCCGCGCATAGCTGCCTGTCTGCCGGACCAGTGGATGCAGCGTTGCTGGGTGCCGGCACGCAGGCGCGCCATCAGATACAGGCACTTGCCCAATTGCGGGAGGTCCGAAGCCTCCGCATCTGGGCGCGCCGGCCTGGGGCGTCCAATTCGCTGGCGGCGGCTTTGCGGGCTGCGCTTCCGGGAAGCCGGGTTTCAACTGCAAGCAGCCCGTCCGGGGCAATGCGCGGAGCCAGGCTGGTGGTGTGCGCCACCGCCGCGTCAGACCCATTGTTTCAGGCCGCAGATGTGGAGCCCGGCCAGACAGTTATCAGCATCGGCGCCGATGACGAAACAAAATGCGAGCTGCCCCCGCAGCTGCTCGCCAAGGCCGACAGGGTCTTCACCGACAGCCTCGGACAGTCCCGCGCCTATGGCAATGCAGCCCGAGCCCTGTCTTCGGGCCTGCCGGAGGCAGAACTTGGGATGCAGGAATTGGGCTCTGTTTGGGCCAAATATGACCGGCTGCGCAGCAGCGAAGGCCAAGTCATCGTCTGCAGCCTAACCGGGTTGGGCGTGCAGGACCTTGCTGCGGTTTCGACCTTATTCAACTGGGAAACACCCCGGACGAACTCCGCACCCGCGCAAAAGACCGGATAAAGGCGGAGGCCTTAAGG
>NZ_LUKH01000515.1:0-2229 GCF_001593695.1 Leisingera sp. F5
AAGGATTGTTCGAAATCGGAATCGGCGGTGTTCAGAAACTGCGGCATCGGGATCTCCTTTGGCCCTCGCATAGCTTTATGCCGGAGCGGCCTCAAGAACTATGGCGCAGGGCGGTGCAATTGGACGCAAGGAAGGGGCGCTGCCCCTATTGAGCCATATGGCCAATTCACCCCGGAGTATTCAGGACCGGAAAAAAGTCAGTCCCTGTCAGAGAAGGGATTTTCGCATCGGGATGCATGGTGTGCCGCAGCCCTCCTGAGGGGCATCATCGCTTTGCCAGCCCCTGGTCCGATAAAACCCCTGCGCTGTGCGGGTCGCGTTCAGCCGTCCTTCGCTATGGCCAGCCCCGCACAGCTCCATCTCAAGATGCCTCAGCATAACAGACCCGGAACCTTGCCCAACTGCGCCTGGAAAAACATAGAGCAAGGAGATCAGTCCCTCAGGGGCCAACCCCCCGACCGCTTCGGGTTCGCCGCCCCGTTCTGCCAGCCAGTAGCGGCCGGGTCCATCTATCCAATTGCGAATCTGCGCAGGCGACTTGTTTGCAGTCCAATCGGCTATCTTTCCGGCGTCGCCGCCGTGATCCGCCTGGCACAGATCGCGGATCGACGCGATGAGCACCTGGCTGATGGCGAATACATCAAAGACAGTGGCTGGGCGGATCACCAGTTCCGCTGCAGGACGGGCAAATGCCTGGGAAATGCCGCGCTTGTTCTGCACGGGTCACGCGCCATGATCCGGTGCGTGACCCGACGGTGCAAGATAAGGCCGGGTGACATCCCGCAGGGACACCTCCAGCGCCTCGACTGCCAAGCGCACCGCGCCGTCGCCGGCCAAGGTCAGCAATACGTTGCCGGCACCGTCCTCATCCGGCTCGAAAACAACCGAGAGCAGCGACAGAACCAGATCTTTGTCCTTGCGGTCCACGCCCTGCGACGCAACAGCCAGCACATTGTCCACCACCAGCAGCGACTGCACCCGCTCAAAAGCCCGGCCACGGCGTTCCGCAGCCTCGCGGTCTTCCCAGCGGAAGCGGTTCACCAGCAGTGCAAAGCGGCGCTCCGAGGCGCGCCAGCTCATTTCAGTGACCGGAAACACCGCATCCTGCACCAGCGAGGACAGGATCTTGAGATCCTCTGCCTCCAGCGCGCCCAGATTCAGAGCCGCCTCGCGGCCGTCTTCGAAGCTTGCATCCGCCATTACTCTTCCCTGATCCGTTCGATTTTGGCCCCGACGCCGGACAGTTTGCGCACCACATGCTCATAGCCGCGATCGAGGTGGTAGACCCGGCTTACCTTGGTTTCACCTTCCGCCGCCATGCCAGCAAGAATCAGCGAAACCGAGGCGCGCAAGTCGGTTGCCATCACCGGAGCGCCTTTCAGCGTTTCAACGCCAGTCACAGTTGCATGGCCGCCGTGCACTTCGATCTGTGCCCCCATACGGGTGAGTTCCGGGGCATGCATAAATCGGTTCTCAAAGATCTTTTCTTCCAGAACAGACGTGCCTTCAGCGGTACACATCAGCGCCATCATCTGCGCCTGCAGATCGGTCGGAAAGCCGGGGAACGGTTCGGTGACCACGTCCACAGCCCGGATCCGGCCGTTCTTGCGGCTGACGGTCAGACTGTTCGTGCCCTCGGTGATCTCGACGCCTGCGGCCTCCAGCTTGTCGCAGAAGCTTTCCAGCAGGCTGCGGCGTCCGCCCAGCAATTCTACCTCGCCGCCGCAGATCGCCGGTGCCAGCATATAGGTGCCCAGCTCGATCCGGTCAGTCACCACCTGATGCGTTGCGCCATGCAGCCGGTCGACGCCTTGAATGGTGATGTCCGGGGAACCGTCGCCCTCGATCTGCGCACCCATTTTCCGCAGGCAATCGGCCAGATCGACAATCTCCGGCTCGCGCGCAGCATTCTTGATGACGGTGGTGCCCTTTGCCAGGGTGGCAGCCATCATGATGTTTTCGGTGGCCCCGACCGAAGCAAAGCTCAGCTCAATTACCGCGCCTTTCAGCCCCCTCTGGGCCTTGGCGTGCAGATACCCGTCTTTCAGCTCAATCTCGGCGCCCAGCGCCTCAAGACCATGGATGTGCAGATCCATCGGCCGGGCGCCAATTGCGCAGCCGCCGGGCAGCGACACCACCGCCTGCCCCAGCCGCGCCAGCATCGGACCCAGCACCAGGTTGGAGGCGCGCATTTTCCGCACGATGTCATAATCAGCCACATGGCTGGTC
>NZ_LUKH01000516.1:0-2229 GCF_001593695.1 Leisingera sp. F5
TCAGCGCAAACAGCTGGCGCTCATTGACCTCGATAAACCGGCGCAGAATGTCCCGGCTGGTAGAGAATTTCACATGCAACAGCGGGCAGCGCTTCTGCTCGGTGCTGAGCAGAATGAACTGCCGGTTCACGCCCGCATGGTTCAGATAGTGATCATCCCCCAGCTCATCCCCGATCTCCGGCGAGAAGCCCGAGATATCGACGTGGAAATCGGTAAGCTGGGTGGTCTTGCCGGTCAGATGCTTCAGCGCGCGCCTATACCGCTCCACCAGCGCGGGCGAGGCCACATGGAAGAGATTGCCGAACATCAGACCATGCTGGATGAGGCGTTTCATTGGGCGGCCTCCTTTGTGTAGCAGCCTGAAATCCAAAGTACGTCACTTTGCGCTAGTAACCTTGCAGCCTCTAAAAGTGAATCAAACCTAGCTCTTTCTAATCGGTAAGAGTTCACTGCCGATAGTTCAGGCTGCAGAATTTTAATTTTGCGCAGTACGTCGTACAACTGTGGAACTTCATGCACGCAGTTCCAGCCCGGGACGTAAATTCCTTTCTCACAACGCCATAGAATACTCCCCACAGCATCATAGCTTTCGGAAGCGAAGGTTAGCTTTTTTTCCCAACTCCATTCAGAGGGGCAGTTGAACTCAATGTTATGCCCTCCCCTCCGACTTAATGCTTTGTCCTGATACCAAGCGGCACCGGACAAGTCTCGCATAAGCAAAAAGGCGTCTAAAAGGTACTCATGCAGCAGATTTTCCGCTTCTACGGCCTTGCGTCGCTGTTCCTCGTAAGCAAACAACTGCGTTTGTGCAGTCAGTTGTGCAGCCATTTTTTCGGACTCTTTTCTCGCCAAACGTAGTTCCAAACGCTGTTGAGAGAGTTCCTTGCTCTGCATCATTACTGTCACAATGATCCAAAAGAACGCCAACGCACCGGCGGCACCGGCCAATGAGTCGCCAATTTCATTTGGCGGTGAATACCAGAAGGCAACAATTCTTCTTTGGCAATCAGTTCCCTGACACGTCGGCAAAAGCGAAAGAAATAAGACAACAGACAAGAATAACGAGGTGGCTACGATACCTCGCTGAACCAACACATCGTAGCGAGTAAACCTGTAACGAGGGTATACCTTCAGCCACTTGATGAAGTATTTCATCGGCGCATCCCATCACTCGCCAAAGTGTGAAAGCTTTTCGCTTCGTCCCCGCCCGAGGCGCTTGCGGCTCGGGCAGCGCCCGTCCGCCCCCCTGGGCGGGCGCTCCGCTTCCGCCCGCGGACAGGCTCTGCCCTTGTGTTTCGCACAACAGTCACTTCAGCGCTCTTCCTTCCTTTTCAGAACATAGCGCGCTCCCAAAGCAAGCAGTCCACAGAAGATACCAACTGGCAGAAACGCTCCCACGCTTTGTCCCCAAGCCGCATAGAACATTGCGTCTTCAGGCAGGCCTTGGCGAGTGACCAGAAAGAACAGCACCGTGCCGGCTGCAAACGGCAGCACGATCATCCAAATCCACCAGCGGGTTAGCAGCTCCATCACCCCTGCCCCTCCAGATACCGCCGCTTGGCCTCTTCCTGCCGCCCGAAATCGCGCACCATGTTTTCAATCGCCACCTCATCCGACTTGTCGGCATAGCGGAACTCAGAGTCGGCGTAGCGGTTGATCTCCTGCACCACCATGTCGACCGTGATCGGCACCCGCAGCTCCGCAATCATCGCGGATTTGGTCTCGTAATCCTTGAACAGGAACAGCTCCGGGTTCTCCATCCATTCATCCGGCAGCTCGAAATCCATCGCCCGCACCTTGACCGCATCGGTGATGTTCTTGATGGCACGGCCGGTGAACCGCTCATCCGCCGCCTGGATCGCCTTCAGATAGGTGCCCAGCTTGGCCAGATCATCCAGCGCGCCAATCTGGGTCTCCACCCGGCCAAAAACCTCCGCCAGCCCGGGCTCCTGCGGGCGGTTGTGCGCCTCAAACGACCGCGCGACTGCCTTTTTGATCTCCTGCGCGCCGTACAGGTCGTGATCGCCCTGCGGGATCGCATGGTTCTTGCCCATCAGCAGGGTCAGGATGTCGATATAATCCTCCGGCGTCTGCGGCCCGTCCACCAGGAACCGCGCCCCGGCCCGCTGGCGCAGCGCGTCGTCCACATTCTCCGGGTAGTTGGAGAACATGCCAAAGGTGCAGTTGCCGCGCACCACGGTGTTGGCGCCGGCAAAGGCCTCCATGAAC
>NZ_LUKH01000517.1:0-2226 GCF_001593695.1 Leisingera sp. F5
CCATTGGCTGGGCAACCAGCTGTTTTCCAGCCGCATCGAAAACGATCTGGTCCCGGTGCAGGAAGGGCGGCTGAACGAGACCCGGCTGATGGTTGACATCCTGGCGGTCATCCTGGTGCTGCAGGACGCGCTGTCGCAGCTGGAAAACATCGACAGCATCCCGGCTGAGGCCCATGCGGTGGCCAGCTTCCCGCTGATCATGGGGGCTGCTCTGGTGCTGCTGCGCCTGCACCGCATCGGCGCCAAGCGCCGTCAGCAGCAAAGCGGCGATGAAACCGATGAGGACGGTGCCATAGCCGCCGGCGCCAACCGGATCATGAATCTGGTGCGCCGTGCCACCTATCTGCTGGGGTTCGTGTCGCCGGTGCTGGCCGCCTTTGGCTATGTCAACGCGGCCGAGGCGCTGATCTATCCCGCGGTGTCCACCCTGGCGCTGCTGGCCGCCCTGCTGGTACTGCAGCGCTTCCTGGGCGATCTCTACGGCTGGCTCTCCGGCAGAGGGTCCGAAGCGCGGGAATCCCTGTTTGCGGTGATGATCGGCTTTGTGCTCGCGGCTCTGGCCTTGCCGCTGCTGGCGCTGATCTGGGGTGCGCGGATCGCCGACCTGACCGAACTGTGGTCGCAGTTCCTGGAAGGGTTCCAGATCGGCGACACAAAGATCTCTCCAACCGCCTTCCTGACCTTTGCCATCGTCTTTGCCGCCGGCTATGCGCTGACCCGTCTGATCCAGGGTTCATTGCGCAATTCTCTGCTGCCCAAGACCAAGATCGACCCGGGCGGCCAGAATGCGATCACCTCCGGCCTTGGTTATGTCGGCATCTTCCTGTCAGCGGTGGTGGCAATCTCGATGGCCGGGCTGGACCTGTCGTCGCTTGCCATCGTCGCAGGCGCGCTGTCGGTCGGCATCGGCTTTGGCTTGCAGACTATCGTGTCGAACTTCGTCTCCGGCATTATCCTGCTGATCGAACGCCCGATCTCCAAAGGCGACTGGATCGAGGTCGGCGGGCTGATGGGCTACGTGCGCGATATTTCCGTCCGCTCTACCCGGATCGAGACCTTCGACCGCTCTGACGTGATCGTGCCGAACTCTGACCTGATCTCGGGCACCGTCACCAACTACACCCGCGGAAACACCGTGGGCCGGGTGATCGTGCCGGTAGGTGTCGCCTATGGCACCGACCCGCGCAAGGTCGAGGCGATCCTGAACGAGGTCGCCAAGGCGCATCCGATGGTGTTGCTTAACCCGGCGCCCAGCGTGGTGTTCCAGGGCTTTGGCGCCGACAGCCTGGATTTCGAGATCCGGGCAATCCTGCGCGATGTGAACTGGGTTCTGTCGGTGAAATCCGACATGAATTACGAGATTTCCAAACGGTTCGACGAAGAAGGGATCGAGATCCCCTTCATGCAGCGCGATATCTGGATCCGTAACCCCGAGGCACTGACCCCGTCAAAACCGGCGGCCTCTGCCACAGCTCCCGCTTCCGCACCTGCCGCCGCTCCCGCGTCTGCTCCGCTGAAGCCGGATCTGGCGGATGTCCAGCAGGACCCCCAAGAAGATGCTGATGGAGATGCCGATGCCGACAAGTGAACCATTGTTCCGCAATGACGCCTATGCACGGATGACCGAAGCGATGGTCCTGGCCCGCACGGAACAGGGCGGGCTGATCCTGGACCGCTCTCTGTTTTACGCCACCGGCGGCGGCCAGCCCGGCGACAGCGGCCAGCTTTTGTGGGGCGACGGCCAATGCACCATCGCCACCACCGTCAAGGGTGAGGGCGATGCAATTGTGCTGGTGCCGCATGAAGGGGAACAATTGCCTGACGAGGGCACGACGGTCACCCAAGTGCTCGACTGGGATCGTCGCTATGGCCACATGCGGGTCCACACCGCACTGCACCTGCTGTCGGTGGTGATCCCGCTGGAGGTGACCGGCGGCTCTATAAGCGCGGAAAAAGGGCGTCTGGATTTCAACATGCCTGAGGCGCCCGTGGACAAACAGGCGCTGCAGGACCAGTTGCAGGCGCTGATCGACCGCGATCTGGAGGTGAGCGAGGATTGGATCACCGATGCCGAACTCGACGCCAATCCGCAGCTGGTAAAAACCATGTCCGTCTCGCCGCCGCGCGGGGCAGGGCATGTGCGCCTTGTCCGCATCGGCACCGCTGACGAGCAGATTGATCTGCAGCCCTGCGGCGGCACCCATGTCAAACGCACCGCTGAAATCG
>NZ_LUKH01000518.1:0-2226 GCF_001593695.1 Leisingera sp. F5
GTCATTGACCCGCCAGTCAGGAGACCTGCCGGTGAAAACCGAAAGACACCGGGCGGGGTTGTCCGGGGAGGTTGCCGGTAAGATGCGCCGCCGTTTTCCGGTGCCGCAAGCGGGGGCCAGACCCTCAGCCTTACCGGTCAATGCCCTTTCACCCGTTCTCCGGTCATTGACACATGGAGATCGAATATCATGTTTTTGCGTTCCGGCCTGATCGGCCTATCCTTCATCGCTGCCGCACAGGCTGCGGCGGCCAGCGAAACCTTTCCGCTGACCATAGAAAACTGCGGCCAGTCGGTCACCTTCGAGGCGCCGGCAGCGTCTTCGGTAACGGTTGGCCAGGCGGCGACCGAAGTGCTTTATGCGCTGGGGCTGGGCGATAAGGTGCTGGGCACCTCGGTCTGGTTCAACGACGTGCTGCCCGAATATGCAGACATGAATGCCAAGATCGACCGTCTGGCCGACAACGACCCAAGCTTTGAAAGCGTCGTGGCAAAACGCCCCGGTCTGGTGGCAGCGCAGTACGAATGGCACGTCGGCCCCGAAGGCGTCGTAGCCAAGCGCGAGCAGTTCCATGACCTCGGCATTCCGACCTATGTGATGCCCGCCGATTGCGTCGGCAAGGACAACACCACCGGCGGCGACGGCACCCGCACGCAGATGTTCACCACCGGCAGCCTGTATCAGGGGATCGAGGAACTGGCGGCGATCTTTGGCGAGGCTGAAAAGGGCGCCGAACTGGTTGCCGATTACAAGGCGCGCGAGGCTGCGGCGGTTGCCAAGGCGCAGCAGGTCGCGCTGGAAGATGCCTCTGCCGTGTTCTGGTTCTCGTCGCCCGAAATGGAAAGCGACCCGTTTGTGGCCGGCCAGAAGGGCGCGCCAGGTTACATGATGCAGCAGCTGGGCCTGCGCAACGTCGTTGAGACCGACGAGGAATGGCCAACGGTCGGCTGGGAGACCATCGCCAAGGCCAATCCGACGGTGATTGTGATTGCCCGCATGGACCGCCGCCGCTTTGCCGCGGATGACTATGAAAAGAAGCTGGACTTCCTGCGCAATGATCCGGTGGCGAGCCAGATGGATGCAGTCAAGAACAACCGCATCGTTGTGATGGACGCCCAGGCGATGGATGCCACCATCCGTGCCATTCCGGCGCTGGAGGATCTGGCTGCTGAACTCAGCGTGATCGGCACCAGCCAGTGAGTGCAGCCGCTGCAATCACATGGCAGGGCGTCAAGGGCGCGTGCCTGGCCTTGCCGGTGCTGATTGCAGCGGTTCTGGCAGGCGCAATGATCGGGGAAACCGCGCTTGCGCCTGACCTAGTGCTGTCGGTTCTGGCCAATAAGCTGGCCGGGGCAGGGCTGCCGGTTGATCCGATAGATCAAGGCATTGTCTGGAGTTACCGGCTGCCGCGTGCGCTGGTGGCGGGGGCCTGCGGGGCGTCGCTGGCGGTGGCGGGCGTGGTGCTACAGGCCCTGCTGCGCAATGCGCTGGCAGATCCCTATATCCTGGGCATTTCCGCCGGTGCTTCAACCGGGGCGGTTGCGGTGACCATTGCAGGGCTTGGCGGCGGTGCGCTGTCGTTGTCCTTTGGCGCCTTTAACGGCGCGCTGCTGGCCTTTGGCTTTGTTGCCGTTCTGGCCCGGGCCGCCGGGGCCGGCGGCAGCCGCGCTGCGGCAGCGCAAATCGTGCTGGCCGGCATTGCAGGCTCGCAGCTGTTCAACGCGCTGACTGCTTTTATCATCGCCAAATCCGCCAACGCCGATCAGGCCCGCGGCATCATGTTCTGGCTGATGGGCAATATGGGCGGGGTGCGCTGGCCGGATGTGTGGCTGGCAGTGCCGCTGGCGCTGGCGGGCTGGTCCAAGGCCACGTGGTTTTCGGTGGTGCCGACCATCATATCGCATCTGCTGCACTCAGAGCTTGATCCCGTCGACAGCACCAGGACACGCCTGCGCTTTGGCCGCTCCGCGTCCTCAGCGCTGGCTCCGGACGTGCAGCGCGCGTTTGAGGACCGGTTCGGCATCCCCATCATCGAGACCATGGGCCTGACGGAAACCGCCGCGCAGATCCTGTCCAATCCCCTGCCTCCAGGCACCCGCAAGATCGGCTCCCCCGGTGTCGGCTATGGCAACGGCATCGCCATCCTGGATGCAAACCAGCAGCCGGTTACCAATGGCACCGAGGGCGAACTGGCCGTGCGCGGCCCCAACGTGATGCTGGAATACC
>NZ_LUKH01000519.1:0-2224 GCF_001593695.1 Leisingera sp. F5
CCGCGGTATTATCGGTGCCCAGGAGGAAACGGTTTGACAGCCACGGCACAGCGTTGTCGTTTGTCTTGCCAATAAATTCTGGGAGGAAACCGAATGAACGCGCTGCACGCAGACGCTGTCTATCCGCCGTCCGACGAAACCGTTGCCCGCGCGCATGTGACTGCCGCGAAATACCAGGAGATGTATGACGCCTCGCTGACCGACCCGGAAGGGTTCTGGGGCGAACAAGGCAAGCGCATCGACTGGATCAAGCCCTTCACCGAAGTGAAGGACGTGAACTACGGCTTCGGCAATGTCTCGATCAACTGGTACGCCGACGGCACCCTGAACGTCTCCGCCAACTGCATCGACCGCCATCTGGACACACGCGGCGACCAGACCGCGATCATCTGGGAGCCGGACAGCCCGGAAGAAGCGGCGCAGCATATCACCTACAAGGAGCTGCACCGCCGCACCTGCCGGATGGCCAACATCCTGCATGAGATGGGCGTGCGCAAGGGCGACCGGGTGGTGATCTACCTGCCGATGATCCCGGAAGCCGCCTATGCGATGCTGGCCTGCGCCCGCATCGGCGCCATTCATTCCATCGTGTTTGCCGGTTTCTCCCCCGACGCGCTGGCGGCCCGGATCAACGGCTGCGACGCCAAGGTTGTGATCACCGCCGACGAGGCCCCCCGCGGAGGCCGCAAGACGGCGCTGAAGTCGAACGCCGACGCCGCGCTGCTGCACACCAAGGACACGGTGAAATGCCTGGTGGTCAAGCGCACCGGAGGCCAGACCACCTGGGTCGACGGGCGCGACTTTGACTACAACGAAATGGCATTGGAAGCAGAGGATTACTGCGCCCCGGCCGAGATGAACGCCGAAGATCCGCTGTTCATCCTCTACACCTCCGGCTCCACCGGCCAGCCCAAGGGCGTTGTGCATAGCTCCGGCGGCTATCTGGCCTATGCCGCGATGACCCATGAGATCACCTTTGATTACCACGACGGCGACATCTACTGGTGCACCGCGGACGTGGGCTGGGTGACCGGCCACAGCTATATCGTCTACGGGCCCCTGGCCAATGGCGCCACCACGCTGATGTTCGAAGGCGTGCCGACCTACCCCGATGCTTCCCGCTTCTGGCAGGTCTGCGAAAAGCATAAAGTAAACCAGTTCTACACCGCCCCCACCGCGCTGCGCGCACTGATGGGCCAGGGCAACGAATGGGTCGAGAAATGCGACCTGTCCTCCTTGCGCACCCTCGGCACCGTGGGCGAGCCGATCAACCCGGAAGCCTGGAACTGGTACAATGAGGTTGTCGGCAAGGGCAAATGCCCGATTGTCGACACCTGGTGGCAGACCGAAACCGGCGGCCACCTGATGACCCCGCTGCCGGGTGCGCATGCGATGAAGCCCGGTGCCGCAATGAAACCCTTCTTCGGCATCCAGCCGGTGGTTCTGGACCCCCAGTCCGGAGTTGAGATCGAGGGCAATGGCGTCGAAGGGGTGCTGTGCATCAAGGACAGCTGGCCGGGCCAGATGCGCACGGTCTGGGGCGACCATGAGCGGTTTGAGAAGACCTATTTCTCCGACTACAAAGGCTACTATTTCACCGGCGACGGCTGCCGCCGCGATGAAGACGGCGACTACTGGATCACCGGCCGCGTCGATGACGTGATCAACGTCTCCGGCCACCGGATGGGCACAGCTGAGGTCGAAAGCGCATTGGTCGCACACGCCGCCGTGGCCGAGGCTGCCGTGGTTGGCTACCCGCATGAGATCAAGGGCCAGGGCATCTATTGCTATGTGACCCTGATGAACGACCGCGAGCCGTCGGACGAGCTGCTGAAGGAACTGCGCACCTGGGTGCGGACCGAGATCGGCCCGATTGCCTCGCCGGATGTGATCCAATGGGCGCCGGGTCTGCCGAAAACCCGCTCCGGCAAAATCATGCGCCGCATCCTGCGCAAGATCGCCGAGAACGATTTCGGTTCCTTGGGCGATACGTCGACCCTCGCCGATCCGTCGGTGGTAGACGACCTGATCGAAAACCGTGCGAACAAGGGGTGATTGACCGATGAATATGGCAGTATTGACCCGCCCCGCTGTTCTGATCTTGCTGGGTCCTCCGGGGGCCGGCAAGGGCACTCAGGCGCGGATGCTGGAAGAGAAATTCGGCTATGTGCAGCTGTCCACCGGCGACCTGCTGCGCGAGGCCGTTGCGGCGGGCACCCCCCCC
>NZ_LUKH01000520.1:0-2221 GCF_001593695.1 Leisingera sp. F5
CGTCTAGATTGATCCCGGCGACGAAGGCCTCAACGTTCAGCCGCAGTCCCAGCGTAATCTGCCCGTCTTCCACCGTGAAATCGGCAATCACCGGGGTGACCTCGTGCGCGCGTACACTGGCTGCGCCTATTGCAACCGCACAAAACAGCAGCGCAAATAGAAACCGCAGCCAAGTCACACTGCGCCCGACAGCCAAGGACATTTTCATGCAATACCGCCTGTTCAGCTCAATTCTCTGTGCCGGGCTGATTTCGGGAACCGCCCCGCTGTTATCCCACGAGTTTTGGATTGAGCCGGAAAAATATCAAGTGAATTCGGGGGATCCCGTGGTGGCACGGCTGCGCAATGGGCAGGAATTCAAAGGTGCCGAGCAACCCTATCTGGATCACCGGATCGCCAGGTTCGAGGTCATACAGAGCGGATCAGCTGCCCCCTATGTGGGGCGGATGGGCGATATGCCCGCATTCAGCGACGATGAAACCGACGACGGTCTGGCCGTGATCATCCACCAGACGCAGCCGCAAACGCTGACATATGACACTTGGGAAGGTTTTCAGGCCTTCATTGACCACAAGGGTTTTGCCGGCATCCCCGGTCAGCATACCGCACGCGGCCTCCCCGACGCCGGCTTTGCCGAGCAGTACACCCGCTATGCTAAGGCTTTGGCGTCCATCGGCAGCGGTGCAGGGTCCGATCGGGCCACCGGGTTGGAGACCGAGTTCGTTGCCCTCGCCAATCCCTATACCGATGGTCTGGCAACGGGACTTCCGGTTCAGGTGCTGTATCAAGGCAAGCCACGCCCTGAAGCACAGGTTGAGATCTTTGCAAAAGCGCCGGACGGCAGTGTTACCATAAGTACCCAGCTGACAGACGTGAGGGGAGAGACCATCATTTCACTGGCTCCCGGGCATAGCTACCTGCTGGACGCCGTGGTCCTGCGCCCTGCCCCGAAGGGCAAAAATTACGTGTGGGAAAGCCATTGGGCCGCCTTGACCTTTGCGGTGCCTGAAAAGTGAAGCCGCTTGCAGAGGCCCGGTAAAGACGGCAATAGGTCATTATGACACAAGCCTCTAATTCCCGGACACCCGCTATCCTGTGCATCGGATCGGTCCTATGGGACATCATCGGCCGTTGCAGAACGGAAATGCAGCGCGGCTCGGACATGCCCGGGCGCATCACCCGGCTGCCCGGCGGCGTTGCCATGAATATCGCCATGACTCTTTCGCGTTTCGGGATGCAGCCCGGGCTGCTGACAGCCGTAGGCCGCGACCCCGAAGGCGACGAGCTGATCCACGCCTGCGGCCACTTCGGCCTGATCACGGACTTCATCTACCGCTCCGAGGATCTGCCCACTGACCGCTACATGGCCGTGGAAGGCGCCAACGGGCTGATTGCCGCCATCGCCGATGCCCACTCATTGGAGGCCGCGGGCGGCAAGATCCTGCGTCCGCTGTCCGACGGCGCGCTCGGCACCAAAGACGCTCCTTATCAGGGCCAGGTTGCGCTGGATGGCAACCTGACCCTGTCGCTGCTGGATGACATCGTCGCCAGCCCCGCCTTTGCCAAGGCTGATCTGCGGGTCGCACCTGCGTCTCCGGGCAAGGCGGAACGGCTGCGCCCCTTCCTCAACCGCACCCGCGGCACGCTCTATGTGAATCTGGAAGAGGCTGGCATCCTGTGCCAGGCCGAATTCACCGACAGCGCAACGGCCGCCAAGGCCATGTTGGATCGCGGCGCCGCGCGGGTGCTGGTAACCGATGGCGGCTCCTCTGCCACCCTGGCCGATGTCCAAGGCGCCATCACCCTTGTTCCGCCCCGTGTGACCGTCGCCCGGGTGACCGGCGCAGGCGATACCTTCATGGCCGCCCATATCGTTGCCGAGGCACGAGGAGAAGACCGCAAGACCGCTTTGGCCTCAGCCCTCAAGGCTGCGGCAACCTATGTTTCAGGAGAACCCCCGCTGTGATCGAGATCCGCCATTCATCCGAGGTCCAAGCCGCCAAGGCAGACGGCCGCGCCATTGTTGCACTGGAAAGCACCATCATCACCCACGGCATGCCCTACCCGCAGAATGTCGAGGTCGCCGCGCAGGTGGAACAGGACATCCGTGATGGCGGCGCGGTGCCTGCCACGATGGCCGTGATGGACGGCGTGCTGCATGTGGGGCTGGAAGCCGACCAGTTGCAATCGCTTGGCCAGGCACAGGGTGTTGCCAAGATCT
>NZ_LUKH01000521.1:0-2215 GCF_001593695.1 Leisingera sp. F5
CTTCAGGGCTGCATCGGGATGATAAAGCGGCGGCGCGGCAATGGCCCGCCCGGCAAAACAAGGACGATTGTTCATGGCGAAACGGTGGTATTCGGTCAGCGTTCTTTCGAATTTCGAAAAGAAAATCGCAGAGCAGATCCGCACCTCGGTCGCAGAACAGGGCCTTGAGGACGAGATCGACGAGGTGCTGGTCCCCACCGAAGAGGTGATCGAGATCCGCCGCGGCAAGAAGGTCTCGACCGAGCGCCGGTTCATGCCGGGCTACGTGCTGGTGCACATGGAAATGTCGGACCGCGGCTATCACCTGATTTCCTCGATCAACCGGGTCACCGGCTTCCTCGGCCCGCAGGGCCGCCCGATGCCGATGCGCGACGCGGAGGTGCAGGGCATCCTGGGCCGCGTCGAGGAAGGCGTCGAGGCGCCGCGCACCCTGATCCACTTCGAGATCGGCGAGAAGGTGAAGGTGAACGACGGCCCGTTCGAGGATTTCGACGGCATGGTCGAAGAGGTCGACGAGGACAACCAGAAGCTCAAGGTCACCGTGTCGATCTTCGGCCGCGAAACCCCGGTCGAGTTGGATTTCACCCAGGTCACCAAGCAGGGGTGATTGGCGGCGGGCAGAGTGCCCGCCCTACGGAATTCGAGGCGCCGCGTTGGTTTCAGCGCGGCATTTTCTGTTGATGCAGGTGCGTGTTGAGTGAATTTGCGTCTCAATTAGCATGGGGTGAGGGAAGAGCGAAAAGGGCCTGCAGTTGATTTCCGCTGCTCCTCAAGAGCGACTAGGTCTCAACATACTTTGAACATCTTCTTGGCTGATCGAGGTTCAATAGATGACCGGTTATGGTGAAGTGTTTGGGGCAGGATTTTGCTAAAAAAAGAAACTGCGGATGTGCTCGCGGCAATTCACCCGCTGATGAGCCAAGAAGAAGTAGTTGGGATTGCCGCCGAAAGTGAGCTGAAGGCTGAAGCCGACGGGTTGCTAGTCAAGCTGAGCGTCGGCGATGCCATGGTTTGTTTAGTCTTTCAGCATAGAACTCTCGTTGCAGAGAGGGTTCATTTTTTATGCCCGCCTGAATTTGGGCTTGTAATCGACAATGTCGAAATTGGCATGGGAGGTGAAAACTTCCTAAGCAGATTTCCGGATGCAAAGCCGCTGAGTAAATTCAAAACGGTCAAGGGCTCGCTCCGCGAGATGTATTCGATTCTTGCTGAAGATAAGCGTTGGACCGAAGTTTGGATCGACGAAGGCAGGGTCACTAATGTTCTGCGAAGAGCGGATTCTGAATACGTTTACTTGTCCAAAGGCAAGGCGCTCGAAGTTGCACGCAAAGCCAGGGAATTGGAGGCTGCGAAACAGTGCTGGGCAACGCGCCAGCACGGTTGGCCGCTGGATCGAGACATGGATGCCTGTTTGCGGACTTGGGCTGCGTCGTATCGGACCTTCTATCGCGGGCCTGAAGAGTGGGGTGCCCTAGCGGAGTGGCTGATACAGAAAAGCACCTCGGATCAGCGCCACTTGTTTGCCGAGCACTATAATTGGGACCATGGATTGATCCCGCTGATGTGGATTGCCAGTCAACCCACAACCGAACTCGCCACGGTACTGGAAATGTTCTGGAAATCAGAACCGTGGTCGTATGCAAGCTCTCTTGCTGAAAACGGTTTCTTGGATTCGAGCCTTGAGCAACATTATGACTTTCTATTTGGCGTCAAGGAGCGAATTGAGGCTGGGATGTATGGCCGGCGCCAAGGTCTATTTTCCGCCTTCCGGAAGCCGATTGCGTTCAAGCTTGATCCGCGCAGCCAAATAGGTGCAAGGATCGACCAAAGCCAAGCGCACATTTTCTCTTCAGCTATGTTTTCACCTATCGAAGGGCGGAAGCTGAAGGGTGTCAGGCCTGATTGGCCAATCGACCTAAACTGACGGGGAGCGCTGGTCGCCACTGCGCAAAAAAGCAGTAGGTTTGGGTGGCGTGAGTGAGCCGCGTAAGAGTGGATGGCCTCCATCCATGATTTGGGTCGGCCCACTTGCCAACCCCACCATTCCCCTATAAACGCCGCCTATCGTCTTCGGGCGAGATTCTCTCGTGGGAGATGGACGGATCGCGATCCTGATATCCGACCACGCAACATACATCGGACGGGACGCGTCCCGCCCTTGTTGAAAGGAAAACCAAATGGCTAAGAAGCTCGTCGGCACGATGAAGCTGCAAGT
>NZ_LUKH01000522.1:0-2214 GCF_001593695.1 Leisingera sp. F5
CGAGCGCCGTTTTGAACAGCGCATTGCTGAACACGGGCTGACCCGCGTCACCTGGTGCGTGCTGCTGGCCGCGGGTGAAGAGGGTCTCAGCACTCCGTCGGAGATTGCGGATTTCATCGGCATCGACAGAACCGCCACCTCGCGCGCCCTGCGGCAGATGGAGGCGCGCGGCCTGATCACTCGCAGCAGCGGCACCGGCGACGGCCGCTCGATCCGGGTGGGGCTGACTATGCCGGGGCAGGCGGCGCTGCAGGCGGTCTTGCCGGTTGCGCAGGAAAACGCCGCCCATTTCGAGGCCAAGCTTACCGCGCAGGAACTGGCAGAGCTGCGTCAGACCGCGGCCAAACTGCTGCAGGACGAGCCGCGCATCGTCGCCAAGCTGTAACTCCTCAGGGGCAAACCATGGGCAAACTGTTTTCATACCGCAACCGGCCTGTGCATCTGGGCGCCTATCCGATGGAGACGCTGGCGCGCCAGGCGGCACCTGCGGACCTGGACAGGCTGCCGCCGTTGTCCCGGACGTCTTTCCGCCGCCCTGAAGCCCCCTTGTCGATCGTCAATGCGATGCGCGACTATCAGGCGATGCTGGACGCTACTCGTGAAGGGCTGGTGAAAAAGGAACGCGCGAACATCCCCGCAAACCCGCAGGAGCGCACGGATCACCTGAAGGCATTCGGCTATTTCTGCGATGCCTCGCTCGCGGGCGCCTGCACAGTACCATCCGGCGCCTGGCTGGACACACCGTTAACGAACCCGGACGTGGCGGCGCTGGCCGTGGATCTGCGCACCAAACAAACCAAGACCTTTGCCTCCGGCATCGACGTGGTGATGGCCGGTTTGCGAGAGTCGATGCAGGCTCCGCCCGCAGCCTGCAACCACCACACTCATGCGCTGGTCTATGTCTATGAATTCCCCCGCGATCCGGAAACGGGTGAGGAGGGCACGGACTGGCTCGCGGGTGCGCAGGAACAACGCGCCTGCCTGCGGGCGGCAGAAACCGTGGTGACCCTGGCCAATTACATCCGCCTGTTGGGGTGGGAGGCGCGCGCCCACACCGGTGCCTCCAGTGATGTGCATCTGGGCAAGCTGGCGGTGCAGGCAGGTCTTGCCACCTGTGAAAACGGAGTTCTGACCAACCCATTCCTCGGCAGCCGCTTTGGCATTGCTGCCGTAACCACTACGTTGGAGCTGGCCTCCGATCAACCGCTGTCGCCGGGCCAGGCGCCGGGCTTCAATTACCGGATGGGCCTTGGCGCCCACGCCAAAAGCGCCAACACCCGCGACCCTTACGCCAAGCGCCGCTTCATGGATGGTGCACACCCGTTCGAGACCCTGAAACGGGTTGAAGACCCAACAACCTATATCGACGAAGTGAACGTCGCCCGGGTGCCGAAACGCGCGGACATGTTTGCGCGCTCCTTGTTCGGTGACCTCGGCAAAGGCCCGCAGGAGGCGGCGAAGAACGGCAACTACGTCCGAAAGTCCTCCTCGGCCTTTGCCTTCCGCTCCTCGCTCGCAGCATTTGTGCTGCTGCAGGACGGCGAAGCCGCGTCGCAGGTGGACCCCAGCGCTGCAGACGCCGCCCGCAATGCCGCGAATATCAAGGCCGCCGCCTATTTCCTCGGCTGCGACGCGGTGGGCATCTCGCGCTGCCCGGACTGGGCCTATTACTCCCACGACGCGGCGGGAGAGCCACAGGCCCGCTATCACGAAAACGCCATCAGCATCATCATCGACCAGGGTCACGAAACCATGGAGGGGGCCTCCGGCGACGACTGGATCGCCTGCGCCCAGTCGATGCGTGCCTATCTGCGGTTCTCGCTCTTGGGCGGGGTGATCGCGCAGCAGATCCGCAACCTCGGCTACACCGCCCGGGTGCATTCGGTAATGGACGGCGAAGTGCTGCAGCCGCCCTTGCTGCTGCTTTCAGGTCTTGGCGAAGTGTCCCGCATCGGCGAGGTGATCCTGAACCCCTTCCTTGGTCCGCGGCTGAAATCCGGCGCCGTTACCACCAACCTGCCGATGACCCATGACAGGCCGATCGATTTCGGCCTGCAGCGGTTTTGCGAGGCCTGCAATAAATGCGCCCGCGAATGCCCCTCCGGCGCCATCACCGCCGGGCCGAAGCTGATGTTCAACGGCTACGAGATCTGGAAATCCGACAGCCAGAAATGCACCACCTACCGCGTCACCGTCCCCGGCGGCGCCATGTGC
>NZ_LUKH01000523.1:0-2212 GCF_001593695.1 Leisingera sp. F5
GGGGATATCGACGGCATTCTTGGAGCCCGCACCCGGATTGCAGTGCAAAAGGAGCAAGCCCGTCTTGGCCTGCCCGCCGATGCCTGGCCGACGCCGGCGCTGCTGCAGAAGCTCTAACGGACCGGGAACCGCTCGCCCCTTTCGGTGATCAGGATGACCCGGCTTCCATTACGCACATACAGATCACAGCGGCCGAATCCGTTGGCGAACTCCACGCAGATGCTGCCGTCTGCAGCAATCCGGTAAGTGCCCCAAGCGGTGCCCCCGCCGTTCTCTACCGAGTAGGTGTAAGCATAGGCGCCATCGCTGCCATACAGCGACTCTCCGCCGTCATAGAAGCGAAAGGACCGGCCCGGCAGCGCCTCCAGTTCATCCTGCGCCAAGGCCGTGTCGCCGGGCCGCAGCGGCCAACCCTCAGCGAGTGCGCTGCTTGCCAACTGGCATAAAAACAGGGGCATGATCCATCTCATGCCCCTACCTTAGCTGTTCACTTGTTAAGCTGGTGTCACGATCCGGTGACAGTTGGATTTACCAGTCGATGAAAGCTTCAAAATCCTGCATGGCGCGGTTCCAGATCCCCACGGCCTGGGCAAAATCATCCGGGCTCATGCCTTTGTTGCCCAGGAACACATCCATTTCGATCCGGGCCGAGCCCTCTTCCGAGACATAGCCGCGGGCAAAGCGGTTTTCATTGTTCCACTCGTTGATCTTGGACAGGCGCACGCCGCCATCTGTCTGATAGCCCGAGAAGAACTGGATGGCTTCGCAGTCTTTGTTGCCGTCACAACCGTAATAGTAGACCGAGAAATCGTTGCCGTAGTATTCGACCTTCAGGTTCGGATCTCCAACGCTGTCGGTGGTCACTTCGACCTTTGCACCCTCATCCTTGAAGAAATTGGCCACGCTGTCGCCGGTTTTGGCCACCACGTTCTGGGCAGCCGCGGCTACCGGCATCATCAGCACCGCGGATGCGGCAATTGCTTTGAGCATATCCATTTATCACTCCACCAAAATTAATTCTGACCGGCAGGCGCCGCCAATCCCCGCAGCCTGCTGCCTCAGGCCACCATCGCCTCTGCCTTCTTGAGGTCAACTGAAACCAGCTGACTGACGCCTTTTTCCTGCATGGTGACGCCAAACAGCCGGTCCATTCGCGCCATCGTCACCGCGTGGTGGGTGATGATGAGGAAGCGGGTGTCAGTCTGGCGGCACATCTCATCCAGCAGATCGCAGAAGCGGGTGACGTTGGCGTCATCCAGCGGCGCGTCGACCTCGTCCAGCACACAGATCGGCGCCGGGTTCGACAGGAACACTGCAAAGATCAACGCCATCGCCGTCAGCGTCTGCTCGCCGCCAGAGAGCAGCGACAGCGTCGACAGCTTCTTGCCCGGCGGCTGGCACATGATCTCCAGCCCCGCATCCAGCGGATCGTCGCTTTCGACCATCACCAGATTGGCCTCGCCGCCGCCGAACAGATGGGTAAACAGCATGGCAAAGCTATTGTTCACCTGCTCAAACGCGGTCAGCAGCCGCTCGCGGCCCTCGCGGTTTAGGCTGGCAATGCCGTCGCGCAGGGTCTTCACCGCGCCTTCCAGGTCCAGCTTTTCCGCCACCAGCGTGTCATGCTCGTTCTGCACGCCGCGGGCGTCCTCCTCGGCGCGCAGGTTCACCGCACCCAAGGCATCGCGCTGACGCTTGTAGCGGTCCACGTCGTGTTCCAGATCGTCCGAAGCAGGCATTTCATCCGGTGACACGCCCAGCTTCTCCAACAAGGCCTGCGGGGTGATCTGCTGCGCTTCGATGATGCGGCCTGCGGCCTGAGTCACCGCCTCCTTGGCCGCATCGCTGCGCGCCTCCGAGCGCGCCCGCGCCTCGCGCGCCTCAGAGGCCAGCCGCTCGCATTCGCGCTCCTTGTGAACCGCCTCGCGCAGTTCGGCTTCGGCTGCAATCAGCGCCTCGGTGGCAGCGGATTTGCGCGCTTCGGCTTCGGAGATTGCCTCGTTCAGCTCCTCCCGCTTCTCAGCGATTTCCGCCGGAACCGCGTTGGCCTCTTCCAACTCCTCCTGCGAGGCCTCGCGGCGCTCTGCCAGCTCCTCGATCCGCGCCTCGGCGCTTTCCAGACGGTGGCGCCAGCCGGACAGTTCCTTCGTCACCTCCTGCGCACGCTTGGTGCGCGCCTCGCCTTCGCGGCGCAGCTCATCATGAGAGGACC
>NZ_LUKH01000524.1:0-2210 GCF_001593695.1 Leisingera sp. F5
GTCTCCCACTCGTTCATCCAGATCTCGACGCCAAAGGGGGCTATATGCATGGTTTCAGTCCTCATCTTCCTGTGCAGGTGCACCCCCGGACCCTAGGCTGCTTTGCCCGCCCCTGCCATCATCCCCAAGGATGATGCGCCGCGCGCCCCGCCGTGCTATGGCGCCCGAACCGGGAGGGGACTGTGGATTTTCAAACCGCTGAAATTGAAGAGGCAGCACTGGCATTGGCCAAGGTGATCGACGGCCATGGCGGCGCGCCGGATCTGATCGCCGCCGCCGGCCATCTGCTGCCCTTCACCGCCGCCTTCTGCGTCGTCAACCGCAAGGGCCGGCGCCCGGTTTACTTGTGCGACACCTATCCCGAAGGCACCGCCAAAGATGCGGTGCAGCTTTATGCCGGCAGCACCTATCTGCTGAACCCGGTCTATAACGCAATCCTCGACGGGCTGCCGCCGGGGCTGTACCGGATGGCGGACCTGGCGCCCGACAATTGGAACCTCTCCCCTGAAACTCCCAGCATTCTGGTCGAAGACACCGAGGAAATCGGCTACCGCACCCCCGGCTGGCCCGCCGGGCTGCAGGAACTCACCCTGCTAGTGGCGCTGCCAGAGGGGGCCATGGGCGAAATCAGCTTTGCCCGGCCCGCCGCCGACGGCGGTTTTCCCGACAGCCTGCTGGCCCGGCTGCGCCCCTTCCTGCCGCTGTTTGCGGCTGCCTTCCGCCAGCTTTGGTCCCACCATACGGACAGCCCGGTCCCGGCAGAACCGGACCGGACACTGCAGGACTTCGCCCGCAGCACCCTGTCCCCGCGCGAGGCAGAGACCGTGCAGCTGATCCTTAAGGGGCATTCCAGCCTGTCGATCAGCCTGACCCTGGGGATTGCTCTGCCGACAGTCAAAACCCACCGCAAAAATGCCTATGCCAAACTCGGCATCAGCACCCAGCAGCAGCTGTTCAACGCCTTCCTGCAATGGCAGGGCAAGGCCCGCCGGCAAACTCCTTAGCCGGAGACCTTCTTTACAAACTGGGACTTCAGGCTGATCGGACCGACCCCCGGCACCTTGCAATCAATGTCGTGATCGCCATCGACCAGCCGGATGCCCCTGACCTTGGTGCCAACCTTGATAACCGAAGACGTCCCCTTCAGTTTCAGGTCCTTGATGACCGTCACTGTGTCGCCGTCAGCCAGCGGGTTGCCGACGCTGTCGCGCACTTCGGCGGCCTTGCCGTCAGCCGCCTCCGCCGCCCATTCATGCGCGCATTCAGGACAGATCAGCAGGGCGTCCACCTGATAGGTATAGGCAGAGGCGCATTCGGGGCACGGAGGCAGAGTGTCAGTCATGCCCGCTCCAATAGCCCGTTGGCCGGATGCTGGCCAGACAGAGATTGCTTCCCCCGCCCTCAAGCGCCCTGCCCTCCCCCCTTGTCCCAGCACCCTCTGCCTCAAACCGCGCGCGCCTGCGGCAGCAGGTAGGGCACACCAGCGGGCGGCACCCGGTTCACCGGAACCGGACAGCCATAGACCTGCGCCAGGGTGTCATTGGTCAGCACCTCCGCCGGCACGCCGTCCGCGGCCACCCGGCCTGCATGGACCAGCGTGATCCGGTCGGCAAACATCGCGGTGAGGTTCAGATCATGCATCACCGCCACCACGCCGCCGCCGCGTGCCGCATAGCTGCGCGCCAGATCCATCACCGTGAACTGATGGCCGATGTCCAGACTGGCCACCGGCTCGTCCAGGATCAGCCAGCGCGGCACGCCGTCCCTCACCGGCTCCCAGACCTGCACCATCACCCGGGCCAGCTGCACCCGCTGCTGCTCGCCGCCCGACAGATCCTGATAGAACCGGTGCGCAAAACCGGCCAGATCCACCTGTGCCAGCGCGCGCAACGGCAGATCGCTGTCCGCTGCCGCCAGCCCGGCGCGCAGGCCAAGGCGGACGATCTCCAGCACCGTAAAGGGAAAGGCGATGGCGGCGGATTGCGGCTGCACCGCGCGGATGGCGGCCAGCTGCCAGGGTTTCATGGCGGCGGTATCGTGCCCGTTCAGCAGCACCCGTCCAGAGAACGGCACCTCGCCGGTCATCGCCCGCAGCAGCGTGGTCTTGCCCGATCCATTCGGCCCCGCAATGGCGGTGACCTCGCCGGGGCGGGCCTCAAAATCCACCCCCTTCAGGATGGCGCGGCGGCCAAGCGTGACCCGGATATCAT
>NZ_LUKH01000525.1:0-2209 GCF_001593695.1 Leisingera sp. F5
TGCACTTGAATAGCATGCTATGCAATGATACATAGCATGCTATATTAGTGAAAGGAACCCACATGCCTGAACTTGCAGAACTCGACAGCGCCGTCACGCTTTTCGAACAGATGGACGCCGAAGAAGGTCCGGTTGTCCTGATGAACCTGTTCACAATAGACCCATCTGATGAGCAGGCCTTGTTGGATGCTTGGGCGCATGACGCTGATTTCATGAAGGCGCAGCCCGGGTACATTTCGACACAGATGCACAAGGGGATCGCCGGCAGCGCGACCTATGTGAACTATGCTGTCTGGCAGGACGTGCAAAGCTTTCGTGCGGCATTCATGCACCCGGAATTCCAACGCCGCATTGCACAGTACCCGGAAAGCGCAATCGCCAAGCCGCATCTGTTCAAAAAATTGGCTGTCGCCAATCATTGTGTCGCCTGAATGATCCGGGATCAGATTGCCATGAAACAGAAAGTCCACGCAGCCGCAGGTGTAACCGCCTTCCTGATCATCCTGACGTTTTGGACGTCCACAGTGCTCAGCGAGGTTTTGGGAACACCGGAAACCATTGCCCTGGTCAAATCCAGAATCCTCTTGGGGATGTTCGCCCTGATACCGGCGATGGCTATTGCCGGAGGCTCAGGCATGGCGATCGGGCGCCGCCGCAAAGATGCCCCGGCCCGTGCAAAGATGAAGCGCATGCCCTTTATTGCCGCAAATGGATTGCTGGTTCTCCTGCCGGCGGCCTTCTTTCTGGAGGCAAGGGCAGGTGCGGGAAACTTTGACGGTGCATTCATCGTTGTGCAGGGCATTGAACTATTGGCGGGTGCGCTGAACCTCACGATGATGGGCATGAACATTCGGGACGGGCGCAGAATGGCCGCACGCAGAAAAAGCAGGGCCTAGGCCTGTTGCCCTTGCAGACACGCTGCCTGTCTCTCGCCTCTTGCCGGCCCGCCTTGAACGTGCTTTGAAATGCGGCAACTGACGGACGGAGGCACCCATGGACCAGATCGCATTGACCCGCATTGCCGAGGCGCTGGAGCGGATGTCGCCCGCACCTTTGGAGGCACCCGATTTCAACGCCGCCAGCGCCTTTGTCTGGCATGTGGGGCCAGAACGGCTGGAAGCGGTGGAACAGGTGAGCCGGGTCGATCTGGAGCTGCTGGTCGGCATCAACCGCTCCCGCGATACGCTGCTGGAGAACACCCGCCGGTTTGCCCAAGGGGCCGCTGCCAACAACGCGCTGTTGTGGGGCGCGCGGGGGATGGGGAAATCCAGCCTGGTGAAGGCCGTGCATGGCGCCCTGGCGGCGGATCATCCAGGGCTGAAACTGGTGGAGCTGCAGCGCGAGGATCTGCCCTCGGTCGCGCGTCTGTTGAATCACCTGCGCGGCTCGGAGAACCGGTTTATCCTGTTTTGCGACGACCTGTCGTTCAGCCATGACGACCAGCATTACAAAAGCCTCAAGGCGGTGCTGGACGGCGGTATCGAAGGGCGGCCCGAGAATGTGGTGTTCTACGCCACCTCGAACCGGCGCCACCTGATGCCGCGGGACATGATCGAAAACGAACGCTCCAGCGCCATTAACCCTTCTGAAGCGGTGGAGGAGAAGGTCTCTCTGTCCGACCGCTTCGGCCTGTGGCTGGGCTTCCACCCCTGTGATCAGGACGAATACCTGGCGATGATTGCAGGCTATTGCGCAGCTTACGGCGTCCAAACCGACGCAGAGGAACTGCGGGCAGAAGCGATTGAATGGCAGGCGACCCGCGGCGCGCGGTCGGGCCGGGTGGCCTGGCAGTTTTTCACCGACCTGGCCGGACGGCACGGGGTGGCGCTGCGATAGGCCGCAACGGCCCCGCAATGTCTGAAACCAGAAAAGCCCGGCGATTTTGCCGGGCTTTTGTTTGTTTGCAGATCCTTACCGCCGTCAGTTCAAGTAGCTCAGCGGGTCTATGCTTTCAAATCCGTCGCGCACTTCGAAATGCACATAGGCATCGTCGCCGCCGCGCAGCGAGGCGATGCGCTGGCCGCGGACCACGCTTTCGCCCTTCTTCACGGTGATATTGCCAACGTTCTGATAGACGGTCAGCAGTTTCTGGCTGTGGCGGATCACCACAATCGGCACATTATTGGAATCCTTGGTGATCGCAGCAACAGTGCCGGCCTCAGCCGCATTCACCGGCGCACCGGCAGCGGCAGCGATGTCGATACCGTCA
>NZ_LUKH01000526.1:0-2206 GCF_001593695.1 Leisingera sp. F5
GCTATAACCCGATCAAGGACATGTACAAGACACGGGTGTTTGAAACCTGCCGCTGGCGCAACGCCCATCATCGTCCCTGGATGATGGGGCCTGAAGGCGAAGTGATCCGCCCCAATGTGATCGACAAGCCGCCCAGTGCCGAACTGCGCGAGGACCAGAAGGACAGCGACAGCCTGCCAGATTACCCGGAGCTGGACGCGCTGCTGGAAATTCTAGTGGACAAGGACGGTTCAATTGCAGATTGCGTCGCGGCGGGCTTTGACCGGGATGTGGCCAAACGGGTTGAGCATCTAGTTTACATCAGCGAATACAAACGCTTCCAATCGGCACCGGGTGCCCGGCTGACATCGCGCGCCTTTTGGCTGGACCGGCGATACCCAATTGCCAATCTCTGGCGCGATCCCGGCTGATCTGTGACCGATTTGTCCCGTTTCCGGGGCAAGTCGCAACCGCGTGTGCAGATGACGTGAACCGCGCTGGACGACGCCTGTGGGATTTGGTCAAGTCCGCCCATGCCGGGACCTGCGCCAACCCCTTTCAAATCAGATCTGGCGCTGCCGAAATCCACCGATGTGGTTGTTATCGGCGGCGGTATCATTGGCGTGTCCACTGCCTTGGAGCTGGCCGAGCGGGGGTTGTCCGTCCTGTTATGTGAAAAAGGGCAGATTGCCGGCGAACAAAGTTCACGTAACTGGGGCTGGGTGCGGATTTCGCGCCGTGATCCGCGTGAAATCCCATTGATGGCCCGGGCATTGCAAATCTGGGACGGGTTGGACGCGCGTATCGGGGGCAATACCGGATACAGCCGTTCCGGGATCCTTTTTACAGCCGACACCGACCGCAAGGAAGAATGGTTGGGAAATTGGGCCCAGCATCTGACCCCCTTTGGGCTCGATGCGCGGATGGTTCAGGGCACAGAGATGGATACGCTGATGCCAGGGCATCAGATGAACGTACAATCTGCACTGTATACTCCGGCTGACGGGCGCGCGGAACCGCAATGGGCGGCCCCGGCGATTGCCGAAGGCGCGCGGGCCAGAGGGGCCAAAATCATGACCAATTGTGCGGTCAGATCTTTGGATGTGCAGGGAGGCAAGTTGAGCGGCGTCGTGACCGAGCGTGGTCGGGTGGCCTGTTCTGCTGTGGTCGTTGCCGGTGGGGCATGGTCTCGGTTGTTTTGTGGAAATGCCGGGATCCAGTTGCCACAGCTCAAGGTGTTGAACACAGTGATGCGCAGCGCACCGGTGCAGGGGCCAGAGGCGGCGATCTGGGCCAATGGATTTGCTCTGCGCAAACGGGCCGATGGCGGGTATACGGTGGCCGCGGGAACGGAAAATATCGTCGATTTGGTCCCGGATTCCCTCCGGCTGGGTTTACAGTTCCTGCCTGCATTTCTGGCTGAATGGCGGTCGTTGCGGTTCCGTCTGTCCGGACGATGGCGCGAAGAAGCCGCACAGGCGCGCCGCTGGACCCCCGATCAGGTGACGGATTTTGAAACTTGCCGGGTGCTGGATCCCGCACCATCGCAGAAAACCCTGCGGTCAGGGTGGGCGGCGGCGCGCAAGGCGTTTCCGGTTTTGAACGGGGTCGAAGTGGTGCAAAGCTGGGCCGGGATGATCGACGTGACCCCGGATGCGATCCCGGTGATTTCTGAGGTTCTAGATTTGCCGGGTTTGTTCGTTTCAACGGGCTATTCGGGGCATGGATTTGGGATCGGACCGGCAGCGGGGCAATTGACCGCAGATCTGGTAACAGGTAATGCGCCAGTGGTCGACCCGCATGAATTCCGCCTATCCCGGTTTACCGATGGCAGCAAAATCCGACCGTTCGAAGGAATTTAAGCGGTCAGGAAACAAGGGCAAAGCCGCATGGAAACGTCTTTGCCCTTGTGTGACAGTTATCCCATGAACTGGTAGGACACCGGAACATAGCGGAAGCCGTCATCTTGATGATCCACAAAACCCGCTGCCGGGAATGGCATGTGGTACCCGATCATTGGGATTTTGTCGGCGGCCAGCATTCCCAGAACACGACGGCGGGATTTACTAGCTTGAGCTTGGTCCACGTCAAAGCTGAACGCCCAATCGGGTCGTGCAAATGACCAGACGTAGTGATTGGCCAAATCCGCAGTCAAAACCAACTGCCGCCCACCGCTTTCCAGCATATAGGCCATATGGCCGGGTGTGTGGCCATATGCATCCATGGC
>NZ_LUKH01000527.1:0-2205 GCF_001593695.1 Leisingera sp. F5
TCCGGTGCGGGTGATCGGGGCTCATCTTGGGCTGACCGGGCGGGCGCGGCGTGAACAGATGCATGCCCTGGCCCGTGCAGCACAACGCGAGGACAGTGCGGTGGTGCTGGCGGGGGATTTCAATGAGTGGTCGCGGGGGACTGTGCTGCAGCATATCGCCCCGGGGCTGACGTTTCTGCCGCCCAAGGCGAGTTTTCCTGCTCTGCGGCCTTTGGGAGCGCTGGACCGGATTGCACATTGCCGGCGATTGAAGGCGCTGGCGCATGGGGTGCATGGGGCGCGGCCGGCGCATATAGCGTCGGACCATTTGCCGGTCTGGGCGGATTTGCGGGTCGTGTGATGCGGCGGCGGGGGCGTGGCTCCCGCGCCTTACCGGATGAATTGCTTTGGGCAATTCTCTGTCTGGCTTGGGCCGGGCGCTGCTGCGCAGCGCGGGGGAGCTCCGCCCGTTCGAAACGGAAACTGTCGCCCGGACAGTTTCCGAAACGTTACTCACTGCTGAGAGGCGCCTAAGGGCGGGTTGCCCTTAAGCGCCGGTTTGCGTGTTTACTGGGCTGTTCCGCACTAAGGGTGAACAGCGCTGACGCCGTCCTTGGCCCAGGCAAGCACGGGCAGGATTAGCGCGCGCGCTGTTTCTGGCCGCCGCGCTGGCCGCCGCCGGCGCTTGCACCTTGGGGTTTGCCACCGCCACCGCCACCGCCGCGGCGGCGCTGGCCGCCGGGTTTGCCGCCGCCGAAGCCGCCGCCGCGGCGTCCGCCGGGACGGCCGCCGGGCTTGCCAGCCGCCGCGGGATCCGGCAGCGCTTCCCAGGCGCGGCCCGAAGCGACGGGGATGGTGATTTTCATCACTTTTTGGATCGCCTTCAGTTCGTCCATTTCATCGGGTGAGCAGAACGCGATGGCGGCGCCGTCCTTGCCCGCGCGCGCGGTGCGGCCGATGCGGTGCACATAGGCGTCCGGCACATTGGGCAGTTCGTAGTTGTAGACGTGTTTTACGTCAGGGATATCCAGGCCGCGGGCGGCCACATCGGTGGCGACCAGAACCTTGATGTCGCCCGATTTGAAAGCGGCAAGGGCGCGCTCGCGCTGGCCCTGGGATTTGTTGCCGTGGATGGCCGCGGCGGCAAAGCCTGCTTTGTCCAGCACCTTCATCAGCTTTTCCATACCGTGTTTGGTGCGGCCGAAGACCAGTGCGCGCTCGTCTTTATGGTCGGCCAGCAGCTCTTTCAGCAGGCTCAGCTTTTCCGCCTTGGCGATGAAATGCACCGACTGGGTGACCTTATCGGCGGCCTTGCCCGGAGGCGAAACCTCGATCCGGACCGGGCTTTGCAGGTAGGAGTTGGCGATCTCGTTCATCTGCTTGGGCATGGTGGCCGAGAACAGCATGGTCTGACGTTCGGTCGGCAGCAGGGCTGCGATCTTGCGCAGGGTGTGGATGAAGCCGAGGTCCAGCATCTGGTCGGCTTCGTCCAGCACCAGGAAGTCGCAGGAACCCAGATCCAGCGCGCCGCGGTCCAGGATGTCGATCAGACGGCCCGGGGTGGCGACCAGGATGTCGGTGCCCTTGGCAATGCGGGAGATCTGCGGGTTGATGGAGACGCCGCCGACCACCAGGCCGACTTTCATCGGGGTGTTTTCGGTGAGGCCTTTCAGGGTAGCTGCGATCTGGTTGGCCAGCTCGCGGGTCGGCGCCAGCACCAGGCCGCGCACGGTGTTGGCGGCGGGCTTGCGGCCGTATTGCATCATCTGTGCAATCAGCGGCACGCCAAATGCGGCGGTCTTCCCGGTGCCGGTTTGCGCCAGACCCAGCACGTCCTGGCCGTTGAGCGCATGCGGGATGGCGCGGGCCTGGATCGGGGTGGGGTCATTGAGGCCCAGGTCGTGGAGCCGGGCGAGGAGCTTTTCAGGAAGCCCCATGGTCGAAAATTCAGTCACGTATCGTCCTTTCACAGCCCTGCGTCAGCACGGGCCGGGTCCGCTGAGAACAGCGGTTTCTTGCGGGGCAGGGACCTCGGGCGCGCGCTGGCCGGATGCCAGGCCGCTGGCCTCTGCAATCCCCACGCGTGATTTTGGGAATGGCGGCATATCACTTGACCTCCGGCGTCTGGTTGCGCGTATGCGCCGCGGCCGGTCTTGGTCTCTGCTCACGCGGCAGGGAGGGATGCCTGGGTGCCAAATGACTGTGGATAAGCCGGTTGTCAACCAT
>NZ_LUKH01000528.1:0-2204 GCF_001593695.1 Leisingera sp. F5
CGAAAATGGTGATCTGTATCACATCGCCCGCGCCCAGCCGGATGCTCGGCACCTCGGCGCTGCTGGCACCAAAGGTCGAAAACGAGCTGCTATCGTCCTTGGTGACAAACGGGATGACCTCCCGGTTCACATCAACAACCACATAGTTATAGCCCAGCGTCGCGTCTTCGGCCTGCAAATGGCTAGAGGATTTTTCCAGAATCGCGGTCTCATCCGGGCCGTTGCGGGGCAGAAAGCTGCACGCGCCCGCAAGAACAGGCACCAACAACAGGCCAAGGGTTCGTTTGCAAATCATCGGGTTCTCAATTCTACGCGTCCAAAGCATTTTGCACAGGCTGAAACATACCACCCTGATGGCCTTTCTAGCAGAAATTACCGAAAATAAAGAGTTCTAATAAAATTTAATGATTCATTTGCGGATTGAGTTGTATAACCTCAATGCGTGCAATTAATCCCGTAGCGTTTTAACCCAATTCTGCAATCACCAAGCCGTTCCCCATGCTATCTGTCCAAGTTCACGGCCCCCCTGAAACTTCTCTGCCCTGCAGCTGGCCGGCAGAGCCCCTGCATTTCCGGTATCGCAGGGTGATACCGCTGCCGGTTGACCGGGCGGCGTGAACGTGCTGCAAAAAACCACCTATGCGGTTTCTCCGCACCGCTGCCGGGATTTCTGCCGGGCCGGTCTGGCAGCTGTCCTGTTCCTGGCGGCGCTGTTCAACGGCTCGGTTTCCCCGCCCTATACCCAGATAACGGGATGCCTGGCGGCCCTGCTGGCCCTGGTCTGCCTGCCCGTTAAAACGCCCTCTCCGGACATCCGCCGCCTGGTGCAATTCACCGCGCTGATCCTGACTTTGGCGGCGCTCTGGGGCGGGCTGCAGATGGTCCCGCTGCCGATCGGCCCCCTGACCCACCCGGTCTGGCAGCAGGCCGCCGCCGCGCTGGACCTCAGCGCAGGCTACCTCTCGGTCAGCCCGCTGCGCACCCTGGCGGCGCTGCCGGCGCTGATCCTGCCCGGCCTGGTGTTTTTCAGCACCCTGATCCTGTGCCAATCCCCCCGCTCCGCCAAACGCGCCTGGGTCGCACTGTCGCTGACCGGCGCTGCCATTGTGCTGCTGTCCATCGTGCTTGAGGTGTTTTTTCCCCAGGCACAGGTCTTTACCAGCTACCCGGTCAGCCATGGCAGCTTTTCCGGCGTGTTTGTGAATCGCAATGCTGCCGCCTCGTTTTTCGGCCTCACGGCCTTTGCCCTGGCCGGCAGCCTCCAGATCCTCAAACCCGCGCCCCGGTTGCGGCGGTCTGGCCCGGCCCCCTCCCCTGCCCGCATCAGTCTTGCGCAGCCGGCGCTTTGGCTGCTGCTGTTTGCGGTGCTGATTGCCATTATCGCAACCCGGTCGCGGGCAGGCGCCATGCTCAGCCTGCCGCTGCTGTTCCTGTGCCTGGCGATTGTCTCTGCCCAAGCGCGCCGCAGCGGCCGGGCCGGCCGGGTGCTGCTGGTGCTGGGCGGCGGCTGCCTGCTGCTGCTGCTGTTCGGCGAACCGGTGTTCTCGCGGCTCAGCGGCCCCGCCCGCGATCCGCGCTGGTGCGCCTGGGCCGGCACGCTTGCCGCGATCCGGGACAACCTGTGGACCGGCACCGGCTTTGGCACCTTTGCCGAGGTGTTTCCCAGCTACCGGGATCCGGTCTGCCTTGGCACCGAAGGCAGCTGGCACCGGGCCCATAACTCCTATCTTGAACTCATCCTGGGGTTCGGCCTGCCTGCCGCCCTGCTGCTGCTGGGCCTCAGCGTCCGGCTGATTCTGAATAGCTGCCTCGCCGGCCTGCGGTGGCGGCGCTCCCTGCGCGCAATCCCGGTGCTGACCCTGGGCGCACTGGCCTTTGTTTCGGCCCATTCACTGGTCGACTTCCCGCTGCAGATCCCCGGCATCGCCTATTATTTCGCCGCCCTGCTGGGCGCCGGCTGCGCCATCTCGGCCCTGGAAACCCCGCACCGCCAGTGATCCAGCAAAACCCGTGGCGGAAGGCACTGCCGAGACAACAGCTTCCGCTTCAGCCGAAGGGCAGCCTGCCGGTCGCGGCGGGCTTGAACCAACGCATCCAGCACGAACTCCTCCTGATCAACGGCCCGCCAAGGCCAATGCTTGCCGCCTCCGATAGAGATGACAACTTCGTCCAGATGCTGTTTGCCACCGAGCCTGCCAACCGAC
>NZ_LUKH01000529.1:0-2201 GCF_001593695.1 Leisingera sp. F5
CTGGATAGCCAATTTTCTCCGCTTCACCGGCCAGGAACTTCGCATCCTGGTTGGCCCCGTGATAACCCGGCACCACCGGAACGCCGGCCTCTTCCATCAGCACCTTTGCGGCGTCCTTGAGGCCCATCTTGCGGATTGCATCCGCCGACGGACCGATAAAGACAAGCCCCGCGGCCTCCACCGCTTCCACGAAGCCGGGGTTTTCCGACAGGAAGCCATAGCCCGGATGGATCGCCTGGGCGCCGGTTTCCTGCGCGACGCGGATGATCTCATCACCCTTCAGGTAGCTGTCCGCCGGGGCCGGGCCGCCGATGTGAACGGCCTCATCCGCCAGCGCCACATGTTTGGAAGCGGCATCGGCGTCAGAATAAGTGGCCACGGTCCGCACCCCCATGGCGCGGGCGGTTTCCATCACGCGGCAGGCGATTTCGCCGCGGTTGGCAATCAGGATTTTGTCAAACATGGGGTTGGTCCTTTGTCTGGATCTCTGGACCGAGGGCTGCCTGCCCCCGGACCCCCGGGAATATTTCTGGCCGGATGAAGTACGGATCTTACATCCGGAACACGCCGAAGCGGGTGTCTTCGATCGGGGCGTTCAACGCCGCGCTCAGCGACAGTGCCAGCACATCACGGCTTTTGCGCGGGTCGATGATGCCGTCATCCCACAGGCGCGCAGAGGCATAAAGCGGATGGCTCTGCTCCTCGAACATGTCGATCGTGGGCTGCTTGAAGGAAGCCTCCTCCCCGGCGCTCCAGCTGCCGCCCTGGCGTTCGATGGCATCGCGTTTCACCGTCGCCAGCACCCCTGCCGCCTGCTCGCCGCCCATCACCGAAATACGGGAGTTGGGCCAGGTCCACAGGAACCGCGGGCTGTAGGCACGGCCCGACATGCCGTAGTTGCCGGCGCCAAAGGAGCCGCCGACCAGCATGGTCACTTTCGGAACATTAGTGGTGGCCACCGCGGTCACCATCTTGGCGCCGTGGCGGGCAATGCCCTCGTTTTCATACTTACGGCCGACCATGAAACCGGTGATGTTCTGCAGGAACACCAGCGGGATCTTGCGCTGGCTGCACAGTTCCACGAAATGCGCACCTTTCTGGGCGGCTTCCGAGAACAGCACCCCATTGTTGGCGATGATGCCGATCGGGCAGCCTTTGAGGTGGGCAAAGCCGGTCACCAGCGTCTCGCCGAACCGCGGCTTGAACTCATCAAAGCGCGAGCCGTCGACCAGCCGTGCGATCACTTCGCGAATGTCATAAGGCGTGCGCAGATCGCCCGGCACCACACCAAGGATTTCCTCGGGGTCATAGGCGGGCTCTTCGGGGCTCGCCCAGTTTACCGTCAGCGGCCGGATGATGTTTAGCGACTGCACCGCGCGCCGCGCCAGTGCCAGCGCGTGGGCGTCATCCTCGGCCAGGTAATCGGCCACACCGGACAGCCGCGTGTGCACATCGCCGCCGCCCAGATCCTCGGAGCTGACCACTTCACCCGTGGCAGCCTTCACCAGCGGCGGGCCGGCCAGGAAGATGGTGCCCTGTTCCTTCACGATGATGGTGACATCCGACATTGCCGGCACATAGGCGCCGCCCGCGGTGCAGGAGCCCATCACCACGGCGATCTGCGGAATGCCCTTGGCCGACATCCGCGCCTGATTGTAGAAGATGCGCCCGAAATGGTCGCGGTCCGGGAAGACCTCATCCTGGTTCGGCAGGTTGGCACCGCCGGAGTCGACCAGGTAGATGCAGGGCAGACGGTTCTCCTCGGCAACCTCCTGCGCCCGCAGGTGCTTTTTCACCGTCATCGGATAATAGGTGCCGCCCTTCACGGTGGCATCGTTGCAGACCACCATGACCTCCTGGCCATGCACCCGGCCGATGCCCGCGACCACGCCCGCAGCCGGGGCCGCGCCGTCATACATCGCGTGCGCCGCGGTGGCGCCGATCTCCAGAAACGAGGAGCCCGGATCCAAGAGGTTCGCCACCCGGCGGCGCGGCAGCATCTTGCCGCGGCCTTCGTGGCGGGCGCGGGATTTCTCGCCGCCGCCCATGCGCGCGGCCTCAGCCGCCTCGCTGATCTGCCCGAGCGCATCCAGATGCGCCTCGCGGTTCTGCTTGAAGCCTTCCGAGGAGGGCATCGCCTTGGATGTAAGTTTCATTCCGTATCCTTTTTCAAAGGGAGGCGGCGGGAGAAGACAACGATG
>NZ_LUKH01000530.1:0-2191 GCF_001593695.1 Leisingera sp. F5
GGCTTGCCTAGGCCCCTGCCCGCCTGCCATACCTGAAGGCAACTATAATAAGAGGCCGGGCATGCAGCAGGTATCCACGCGCAAGCGGATCTGGGGATGGTGGTTCTTTGACTGGGCCAGCCAGCCGTATCAGACGCTGCTGGTCACCTTTGTATTCAGCCCGTTTTTTGCCGCTGTCGCCGCGGATTACTTCATGACCCAGGGGCTGGCGGGCGAGGCGGCCAAGGCGCAGGCGCAGACCGTCTGGTCGATGTGCCTGACCGTGACCGGGCTGATCATTGCCTTTGGCGCGCCGTTTCTGGGGGCGCTGGCCGATATCACCGGGCGCCGCCTGCCCTGGATCATGATGTTTTCACTGATGTATCTGATCGGCGCCTGGGGTTTGTGGTACATGGATCCTTCGGGAAGCAACCTGTGGTGGATGCTGGTCAGCTTCGGCTTTGGCTTCATCGGTGCCGAGTTTGCCCTGATCTTTGTCAACGCGCAGCTGCCAACGCTGGCCAGCCGCGAGGAGGTGGGGGCGGTCTCCGGGTCCGGCTTTGCATTCGGCTATCTTGGCGGGGTAATTGCACTATTCATCATGCTGCTGCTGTTTGTCGAGCAAAGCTCGGGCAAGACGCTGATCGGCCTTAGCCCGGCCTTTGGACTGGATGCCGAAGCAAAAGAGGGCACCCGTGCCGTTGGCCCGTTCACCGCGGTCTGGTTTGCTGCCTTCATGGCCCCCTATTTTCTGTGGGTACAGGACCGCGGCGCCACCGGGCGCAAGGCCAGCCTGGGCAAAGCCTGGCAAATGGTGGTCAAGCTGGTTGCCAGCCTGCGCCACCGGCTGAGCCTGGCGACCTATCTTGGCTCTTCGATGTTTTACCGGGATGCGTTGAACGGGCTGTACGGTTTCGGCGGCGTCTACGCGAAACTGGTGCTGGGCTGGGAGATCGCCCAGATCGGTATCTTCGGCATTGTCGCAGCCTTTGCCGCCACTGTCTTCAGCTGGCTGGGCGGCAAGGCAGACCGGCGGCTGGGCCCGAAACCGGTGATCATCGCCTCGATCCTGGTGCTTGCCTTTGTCTGCCTCATCATCGTCTCCATGTCGCGCCATCAGATTTTCGGCATCGCCATGGCAGAAGGCTCTACCCTGCCCGACACGGTGTTTTTCGGCTGCGGCATGCTGATCGGCGGCTTTGGCGGCATCCTGCAATCGGCCAGCCGCAGCCTGATGGTGCGCCACACCAGCCCTGCGGATGCGACCGAAAGCTTTGGCCTTTACGGGTTGTCGGGACGCGCCACCGCGTTTCTGGCGCCGGCGCTGATCGGTCTGGCCACCACCGTGACCGGCAGCGCCCGGCTGGGGATCACACCGGTGATCGGGCTGTTTCTGATCGGTTTGATACTGTTGTTCTGGGTTCAAGGAGAAGGAGATCAGGGTTGAAACTGTTTCTTGCCATATGCTTAGCGGTTGCCGGGTTATTTAATCCGGCAAGTGCGCAAACCCCAGCCAAGGCCCTGTTCGGGGCCAAGCCCAGCGCCTCGCAGCAGCGCCCCGCGCCGTTCGGCTCTTATGCCAAAGGATGCGTTGCCGGCGCCGCCCAGCTGCCCGAGACCGGCCCCACCTGGCAGGCGATGCGGCTGAGCCGCAACCGAAACTGGGGGCATCCGGCAGCGATTGATTTTGTTCAGGATCTCAGCCGGTTTGCCGCCAAGCAGCGCGGCTGGAAAGGCCTGTACATCGGCGACATCAGCCAGCCGCGCGGCGGGCCGATGCTGTCTGGCCACCGCAGCCATCAGATCGGCCTTGATATCGACATCTGGATGCGGCCGCCGGACCGGCTGAACCTCAGCCGCAACGCACGGGAAAACATCTCCTCAATCTCGATGCGCCGGGCCAAGGGCGCCTATGTGAACTCCAGCTGGACCCGCGCTCATCACGAGATCCTTAAAGCCGCGGCTCAGGACAAGCGGGTGGCGCGGATTTTCGTCTTTCCCGGCGCCAAGGTGCAGATGTGCAATGACGAAAAGGGCGACCGCCGCTGGCTGCGCAAGATCCGGCCCTGGTGGGGTCATCACTACCACTTCCATGTGCGGCTGGCCTGCCCGCGCGGTGCGCGCGGCTGCGCCGATCAGGCAGCCCCGCCCAAAGGCGACGGCTGCACCGATGCGCAGCGCTGGGTCAATGACATTCTGAACCCGCCGCCGC
>NZ_LUKH01000531.1:0-2191 GCF_001593695.1 Leisingera sp. F5
CCGGAGCGCGCCTTGAGCACAATGGCACAAAGGGCCGGCGACAGCGTCAGCGCGTTGACCGAAGAGATCACAACCGCAACCGAAATGGTCACCGCAAACTGCGAGTACAGCTTGCCAGTGATCCCTGGCATGAAGGTAACCGGCACAAACACCGCCAGCAGCACCAGGGTTGTGGCAATCACCGGACCGGTAATCTGCCCCATCGCCTTGCGGGTGGCCTCAGCCGGGGGCAGTCCCTCCTCTGCGATAATCCGTTCGACGTTCTCCACCACCACAATGGCGTCATCCACCACGATGCCGATCGCCAGCACCAGTGCAAACAGCGATATGGTGTTGAGCGACATGCCAAGCACCAGCAGGAAGGCAAATGTCCCGATAAGGGACACCGGAATGGCCACGGCGGGGATAATCGTTGCCCGGAAAGAGCCGAGGAAGATGAACACCACCGAGATCACCAGCGCAAAGGTCATCATCAGGGTGGAAATCACGTCATTCAGCGACTGTTCGACAAAATCCGTGGTGTTGAACGGCACGGAATAGGCAACATCGTCCGGGAAATCCCCCGACAGCCGGTCCATCTCTGCCAGTACCGCCTCGGACACCGCCAGAGCATTGGCACCGGGAGACTGGTAGACAGCCAGGATCGTCGCCGGCACGCCGTCAAAATAGCCCGAAGAACTGTAGTTGGAAGCCCCAAGTTCAACCTTGGAAATGTCCCTGAGCCGGACGGTGCTGCCGCCGTCACCGGTGCGGATGACGATGTCCTCAAATTCGCTGACTTCGGTCAGGCGGCCCTTGGACTTGATGGTGTATTGAAACACCTGATCCCCCGGAACCGGCGGCGCGCCCACCTGCCCGGCGGAGACCTCGATATTCTGCTCGCGCACCGCGTTGATCACATCACCGGGCGAAATCCCGAGGCCGGCCATCTTGTTCGGATCCAGCCAGACCCGCATGGCGTATTCGAAGTTGGTCAGGATTTCAGCCTTGCCCACGCCTTCGACGCGGGCCAGGGCATCCTTGATGTTGATGGCGGCATAGTTGGACAGAAACACGTTGTCATAGGAACTGTTGGGTGATGTCAGGGCCGCAACCAACAGCATGTTGGAGGAACTTTTCTGCGTCACCACACCGTTTGCCGTGACCTCTGACGGCAGTGCTGCTGTCGCCTGCGCCACCCGGTTCTGCACGTTGACAGACGCAATATCTGCATCGGTGCCAACTTCAAAGGTCACTGAAAGAGAATAGCTGCCGTCGTCAGCCGACGTGGAGGACATATAGAGCATCCCGTCCACCCCGTTGACCTGCGCCTCGATCGGCGCGGCCACGCTTTTTTCCACGGTTTCAGCATTGGCGCCGGGATAGCTGGCGGTGACATTCACCACCGGCGGGGTGATTTCCGGGAACTGCGCCACAGGCAGCGCGAAGTAGCCGATCACCCCCATGACCGTCAGCACCAGGGAGATAACTATCGCGAACTTCGGCCGCGAGATGAAGATGGAGGAAAACATCGCTTATTCTCCTGCCTGGGCGGCCAGCACCGGATCCACTTCCACACCCGGGCGGATTTTTTGCAAGCCTTCGACCACGACGGTTTCCCCGTTTGTCAGCCCGTCCAGCACGATGATGCCGGTGCCCTGCACATCGCCAGTGACGATATAGCGCTGCGCCACCTGGTTCTGATCGTCCACCACCAGCACAAACGGCCCCTGCTGATCACGCTGGATCGCAGCCTGGCTGATGATGATCCGGTCGACCGCCTCCTGCGACTGCAGGCCGACGGTCAGAAAAGCTCCGTCCAGGATCAGCCGGTGATCGTTTTGAAACTGCGCCCGCACGGTGACGGCGCCGGTGGCCGGATCAACCCGGTTGCCGGCAAAGGCGATCCGTCCTTTTTCTTCCAGCTCGGCGCCATTGGGCAGGACGACAAACACTTCCGGTGCGGTATCGGTTTCGGACCGCTCAATACCCTCGGCCTGAAGCTCCTGTAAAATTTCGACGAACTGCTTTTCATTCAAAGAAAAGGAAACATAAACAGGTGCTTCTCGCACGATATTGACAAGGGCAGCACCGCTGGGGTTGACCACATCCCCGATGCTGACCTCGACACGCCCGACCCGGCCGGAAAAGGGTGCGTGAATCTCGGTATAGCTCAGGTCCAGTTCGGCCTGCTTGATGGCGGCCGCAGCGG
>NZ_LUKH01000532.1:0-2185 GCF_001593695.1 Leisingera sp. F5
TCAGGGGCTGCGGGGCGATTCGGGTCGCGCGAATCATTAGCGCGATTCTCTGATTCGTCACCCCGTTTACCCAATTTTCCTGTGCTCTTCCTTAGCAAAACGCAGAATCAGGCAATCTGTGTCATTTGCCGGAAAAGCCGATCCGGTCCAAAAGAGCGCCGAATGCGTCGCGCTCATCCCGGTTGAGCCGCGCGCCGTTCTCGCCCACATCATACTGCGCCTGGTCCTCATTCTCGCTGCGCACGGCCTTGTTCTTGGCTTCGGCTGCCTGCCGCAGCCGCCAGGTCAGCGCCTCATCAGCAAGCCCGTCCAGATCCTCTTCGGCCTCTGCCAGTTCCGCGTCCAGCCCGCGCCGCGCCTCAAGCTTTGCAAGCTCCTCGGCCAGGGTCATGCTGGCCAGCTCGGTGTCGCCGGGTTTGCGCAGGCAGGGGGTAATTGCGACATGGCGAAGGCCAAAGAGGTTTTCAAGGGCATGCGGCCCCAAAGACCAGTCGATTTCCTCGCGCAGACGCTCCGGGGCACCAATACCGTGACGCAGCACCATATCCCGCAGCACCGCCAGATCCGGGTCGGCACATTGCAGGCGCTCCAGGCTGGTTTCAAATTCGGGGATCACAGCCGGGGTTGTGATCGCCGTAGCCAGGATCACCGCTTCGCGCATGGCGGCAAAGTATTCGTCCTCGGCACCGGCCACCAGAGAAGCGCGCGTGGTTGCCCGCGGCTGCGGGATCGGGCCAAAGCCCTTGCCGGGCTTCCAGGGCGGGCGGCTGCCGTCGCGGAAACCGCTTCCGCGGGAACCGCGCTGCTGGAAACTGCCTTCGCCGCCGCTGCGGCTGCCGCGGAACAGCTGCCAGCGCATCTCCTTGACGTCTTCGCCGTAATGTTTACGGATCGAAGGGTCGCGGATCAGCTTGATCTTCTCCCGCAGACTTTTGTCCAGCGACGCCTTGCGCTCGGGGCTGTCGAACACCTTGCCCTCGGTCTCGCGCTGCCACAGCAGTTTGACCATCGGCATCGCCTGATCCAACACAGCCTGCACCGCCTCCGGCCCTTCGCTGCGGATCATGTCATCGGGGTCCTTGCCCTCGGGCATGATGGCAAAGCGCAGGGATTTGCCTGCCTCCAGCAGCGGCAGCGCCAGGTCGATCAGCCGCATGGCGGCGCGGATGCCCGCCTTGTCGCCGTCCAGCGCGATGATCGGCTCATCCGACATCCGCCACAGCATCTGCAGCTGGTTTTCGGTGATCGCGGTGCCCAGCGGCGCGACAGAGGACTGAAAACCGCCCTCTGCCAGCGCGATCACATCCATATAGCCTTCGGCCACAACCAGCGTAGAGCCCCGCCCCGAAGCGGACCGTGCGGGCCCGTGATTATAGAGACTGCGGCCCTTGTCGAACAGTTCGGTCTCGGGCGAGTTCAGGTATTTGGCGTTGTCGTTCGGGTCCATCGCCCGGCCGCCAAAGGCAATCGCCCGGCCACGCGCATCGCGGATCGGGAACATGATCCGGTTGCGGAACGTATCATAAGGCTTGCCGCCCTTATTCGAGGGTTTGGCCAGGCCTGCGCCGATGATCAGGTCTTCGGGCACGTTCTTACCGCGCAAGCCGTCCCACAGATTCTGCCAGCCATCCGGGGCAAATCCGATCTCCCAGCGGTCCAGTGCCTGCGCCGTCAGCCCGCGGCGCTGCAGGTAAGAACGCGCATCCTGCGCCGCGCCGGTCTTGAGTTGCAGGCGGAAGAACTGCACCGCCTGCTCCATCACCTCAGCCAGCAGCGTGCGGCGGTCCTGTTTCTCCTGCGCGCGGGGATCGCGCTTGGGCATCTCCATGCCCGCCTCTTGCGCCAGGATCTCCACTGCCTCCATGAAACCGACGTTCTCGGTCTCCTGGACGAACTTCAGCGCGTCGCCCTTGGCGTGGCAGCCGAAGCAGTAATAGAATCCCTTGCGGTCCTCGACATGAAAGGACGCGGTCTTTTCATGGTGAAAGGGGCACGGGCTCCAAAAATCGCCTTTGCCCGGCTGCGACTTGCGCTGATCCCACATGACCTTGCGCCCGACAACATCAGAGATACTGATGCGGGTGCGCAATTCATCCAGAAAGCCGGGCGGCAGGGACATATCAGTTCGACTTCAGCTGTTTCTGCATGGCCTGGATCTGATCCCAGTTCTGCAGGCACTGTTCTT
>NZ_LUKH01000533.1:0-2184 GCF_001593695.1 Leisingera sp. F5
GAATATTCCCATGCCCGACCAGATGCAGCGTATCGTGCTGGCCAGCCGCCCCGAAGGCCAGGCCAGCGAAGACAATTTCCGCCTTGAGGCGGTGGACCTGCCCCAACCCGGCGAAGGCGAAGTCATTGTAAAAGTTCACTATATGTCGCTGGACCCCTATATGCGCGGACGCATGAATGCGGGCAAGTCCTATGCCCCGCCAGTCGAAATCGGGGAAATCATGACCGCCGGCGGCGTTGGTAAAGTGATTGCATCGAACAGCCCGGATTTCCAGGCCGGCGACTTTGCCCTGGGCATGTTCGGCTGGGCCAGCCATGCCTGCGTTCCTGCGTCTGAAATCCGCAAATTGGACCCGCAGCTGGCGCCGCTTACGACTGCGCTTGGCGCTCTCGGCATGCCGGGGTTTACCGCTTGGCATGGCTTAGAGGCCTATGGCCGCCCGCAGGCCGGTGAAACCTTGGTGGTCGCGGCTGCCACCGGCCCGGTGGGGTCAATGGTTGGCCAGCTGGCAAAGCAGGCAGGCCTGCGCGTGGTCGGCATTGCGGGCGGTGCTGACAAATGCAAGCTGGCGGTGGAGACCTTCGGCTTTGACGCCTGCCTCGACCACCGCGCTTACGCATCGGCCGAAACACTCAGCGAAGCCCTGGCCTCTGAATGCCCGCACGGCATCGACATCTATTACGAAAACGTCGGCGGCAAGGTGCTGGAAGCGGTGCTGCCCAATATGAACAACTTCGGCCGGATCCCGGTCTGCGGCATGATCGCCTGGTACAACAGCGCTGAAACCGATCTGACCGCCCCCGCCATCTGGCGCTCGGTGCTGACCAGATTCCTGTCCGTGAACGGCTTCATCATCTTCAACCACTACGACCGCTACCCGGAGTTCCTGCAGGAGGTTGCCCCCAAGATCGCCAGCGGCCAGATCAAATACCTGGAAGACATCGCCGAAGGGTTGGAGAACGCGCCCAAGACCTTCCTGTCGATGATGCAGGGCGGCAATACCGGCAAGCAAATCGTCAAGCTGGTCTGAGGCAGGGCGCAGCGGCGGCGCATCGCGCAACCGCGCGGAGCGGGCACGGAAGCCGGAACGGCGCCCGGCCGCTCTGCGCCGCCTCAAACATGCTGCAGTTTGCGCGCCTCGACCTTGGCCAAGCGGATCAGCTCTTGCATGTAAGGCTTCTCGCGATCCTCGGTCCGGATAGCTGCGTAAAGCCGCCGGGTGATCCCGGACTTGGTCAACGGCCGAGTCACGTAATCCGAGGAATATTTCACCTCCCGAACCACCCAGTCCGGCAGCACCGACACGCCGCGGTTTGACGCCACCAGCAGCAGTATTACCGCCGTCAGCTCCACTTGCCGGATCGAGGCAGGCTCAATCCCCGCCGGGATCAGCAGCTGGCTGAACACATCCAGCCGGGTCTTGTCCACCGGGTAGGTGATCAGGTTCTGACCGATGAAATCCGCCGCCTCAACGAATGGTTTCTCCGCCAAGGGATGCTGAGCCGAGGCAACAAACACAGCATTGTAATCAAACAGCTCGATAAACTCGACGCCGGCGATGTCCTCGGGATCGGAGGAGACCACCAGATCCACCTCCTCTTTCTGCAGCGCGGGCAGCGCGTCAAACGCCAGACCGGGCCGGATATCCACATCCACATCGCCCCAGTTCTTGCGGAACCCTTCCAGCACCGGGAACAGCCATTCGAAGCAGGCGTGGCATTCGATGGCGATATGCATCCGCCCTGTATTGCCATCCCGCAAAGAGGAAAATTCTGCTTGTGCTGCTTCAAGTTGCGGCAAAACCTGCTCTGCCAGCCGCAACAGGCGCAGTCCCGCCGGCGACAGTTTCATCGGCTTGGAGCGCCGGATGAACAGCTCTACCCCCGCTTGCTCCTCCAGCCCTTTCACCTGATGGCTCAGCGCGCTTTGGGTGATGTTCAGCTGATCCGCGGCGCGGGCCAACCCGCCTGCCTCGTGAATAGCCTTGATGGTACGGAGGTGACGGAACTCAATATGCATTATTCAATTGCGCTCATGTTGTTCTTGAGGATTATGAAATTGTCTCACAATGCTGCGCGTGCAACAAGAGCTGAAATCAACCTAGCGAGAGACCTGAGATGACGACGCCCAAGATTTCCTTTGAATTCTTCCCGCCGCAGAATCTCGAAGCCTCCTTCCGGCTTT
>NZ_LUKH01000534.1:0-2179 GCF_001593695.1 Leisingera sp. F5
CAGACTGGATGGGCAGTCAGCAAAGGGCTTGCGGTCGTTTGCACCCGGGTTTTATGTCTAAGCCTACTGCAACGCCAAAGGGACATGCCAATGCGCTTCTCCGCCCAAACTGCCCAACCGGTTCCCTGGAAGAACGGCAGCGGTGTGACCCGTGAGCTGGCGTCGCACGCAGAAGGCGGCCGGATGGTCTGGCGCCTCAGTTTGGCAGAGATCTCGCGGGACGGCCCGTTTTCTGCTTTTCCCGGCCTTGCCCGTATCCACTGCATCGTGGCGGGCGCCGGGCATGTTCTGTCCAACGCAGGAACCCGCCTGGAGGCCCGCCTGATGGAACCGCTGGCGTTTGACGGCTGCCTGGAGTTGGACTGTTGCCTGCGAAGCGGCGCTTGCAAGGCCTTCAACGTGATCTATAATCCCCAGCTTGTGTCGGCAGAGGCCAAGGTTCTGAGTGATGGAAGGGTGTCTAATGCTGCGGGCGGCCAGGTGGTCCTTGTTGTGTCGGGCAGCTTGGAATTGAGCGGTGGAGACAGGCTTATTCCTGGTGAAGGGATCATCATGGAAAACGCCGCCAGCGGAGAGATCTCCGAAGGCGGCGCTGTGATCCAAGTGCGATTTCAGCCGGTTTAGAGACTGTTCAGCAGGTCCTTGATTGCCGTTCTGTAGCCTGCGATCACACGGTCTCGGGCAATATGGCGGCCCTGTTGCACCACATGACGGCCGGCGCTCCAGACGTCGGTCACGGTGTCGTCGCCTGCCGCAAAGCACAGCCCGTCCAGCATCTGCTCCGGCTTCAGCGCGCACAAGGCCGGCACGCTGCTGTCAATCGCCACCAGATCCGCCAGTACGCCCTCTTCGATCCGCCCGGCATTGCGGCCCAAGGCCTGCGCCCCGCCTTTCGCCGCGCCCATGTAAAGGGTTTCGCCAACCGACCCTTCGCCAGGCACCAGCACATTGCGGGCCAGATCGCGCAGGCGTTGGGAATACTCCAGCGTGCGCAGCTCTTCAGTCAGTGAAATCCGCACGTTAGAGTCTGATCCGACGCCGAAAACACCCTCATGCGCCAGGTATTCCACCCCATTGAACGGCCCGTCGCCCAGGTTCGCCTCGGTGATCGGGCAGAGGCCTGCAACAGCGCCGGAACGGGCCATGCCCACGGTCTCGGCGCTGGTCATATGGGTGGCGTGGATCAGGCACCATTTGCTGTCGACCGGCGCGTTTGCCAGCAGCCATTCCACAGGCCGCGCGCCAAGCCAATCGCTGATATCGGCCACTTCCTTGGGCTGTTCCGAGATGTGGATATGCACCGGCAGCCCGTTTGAGATCTGCAGAACCTCTGCCAGATCCTCGGGGCAGGTGGCCCGCAGCGAATGCGGCGCAATGCCGACGCAGGCGTCCTGCGGCAGATCCCGCGCAACTTTTTCGCGCGCCTGAGCGACCAGTTCAGAGAATTCCGCCACCGAATTGCCAAACCGCTGCTGGCCGCCATTCAGGTCCTGCTTATCAGCGCCGCCGTAGCTGTAAAGCACCGGCAGATGGGTGAGACCGATGCCGGTCTGGCCGGCGGCTGCAAAGACCCGCTCGCTGAGTTCTGTCAGTGATGCAAAACGGGCTCCGCCCAGTTGGTGATGGACATAGTGAAATTCGCCAACCGAGGCATAACCGGCTTCCAGCATCTCCATGAAAACCAGCGCAGCGATAGCTTCATATTGTTCCGGGGTGATGCGGTCCACGAACCGGTACATCAACTCGCGCCAGGTCCAGAAGCTGTCCTTGCCGGCCGCTCGGTACTCGGTCATCCCGGCCATCGCGCGCTGGAAGCTGTGGGAGTGCAGGTTGCCGAGCGACGGCAGCAGCACATCTGCCCGCGCATCTTCGGTTTGCGGCTGAGCACCTGTTTCCAGAGACGTGATCCGCCCGGCCTCAACTGTCAGCCGGAGGTTCTCTGCCCACCCTTGGGGCAGGCGGGCGCGCTGGGCGAATATTGTCTGCATCCGTCTCTCTTATGTGTAGATGTATTACCTTTAGCGGCGTGCTTATTACACGGCAAGGGTTTTGCGCAGAAGGGGCGCTGCCCCCCCCCGGCCGGGTAGCCTCACCCCGGGATGCTTCCGGGCCGGAAGAACGGGGAGTCCAGCCTTCAAATATCCTGGGGCCTGGGGCAAAGCCCCAGCTGCCGGAGGCA
>NZ_LUKH01000535.1:0-2178 GCF_001593695.1 Leisingera sp. F5
GCTGCCCTGTTGGCTGCGGCCAAAGGGAAAGAGGCCCCGCGGCTGATGCAGTTTGCCTCGATGAACCTTTTGATGATCGTGGTGCTGCTGTTGAGCTGACAGGTTGTTTACAGCTCCTTTACCAGCCTTCCCTTAGGTTCATGTTTAAGCCAGAAGCAAGGAGCGTCTGATGAACCAACATGTGCGCAAACCTCCCGGAGAGGAGATGCCGCCTGAACCGTGGCTTGAGCGTGTTGACAGTTTGCTAGCGGAGGGACACTACAAGCAAGCACTTGCAGTACTGGTACCGCGAGTCAAGGTGGGCTTGCCTGACATCAAAGTGCTTGATCGCACCGCGATGAGCTATTACCAGCTGGGCGATGTGCAAACGGCATTGTCACTTATCCAAGTGATGGTGGAGCAATGGCCCGATGTGGCTGCAGGTTGGGCAAAGCTGGCTGCAATGCAGCAAACCGCGGGCAACATCGAAGCTGCAGTCGGTAACTTTAAAACGGCTTTGAAACTGGACCCCTACCTGATCCGGGCTTTGTCGGCCCTGAACGGTCTGGAGCCGTTTTCGCGAAATGGCCAGAATTACAAGCGACTCAAGAAACTGGCGCAGGATAAAACGCTGCCACGGATGGATCAGGCGCTGGTCCACAACACCATTGGCCTGATTGAAAAGCGCCACGGCAAACATTCAGTTGCCTTCAACTGTTTTGTACGTTCAAAGGCATCACTGGGTGCCCGGTTCCATCCCGATGCACAGCAAAGTGCCGTCGACGGCCAGATCAAACAGTTCAGACCTGCACCACAGAAGACGAACGATACAGCCTGGCCCAAGGTGATATTTGTGTGCGGCATGCCGAGATCGGGCACAACACTGGCAGAGGCAATCCTGCACCGGCATTCTGCCGTTGAAACAATTGGCGAAAGCAAGGCACTGTCCCGGACATTGCAGGAGGTCCGCAAGTATACGGCTGAGGTCGGACGCGGCACAGATGTTTGGTCCTGGGCTGGCAGTCTGGAGGAGCAGGAGATTGAAGTTTTCCGCAAGATGTACTTTCAGTTTGCCTTGAATGGTCTGAAAAAGGGGCCGGTTCTAATTGACAAAATGCCCATGAATTGCCGGGACATGGCCTTGGCCCACGTTCTCCTGCCTGGCTGCAAGTTTGTATTCTTGTCGCGGCATCCGCTGGATGTGGGGTTATCGAACTTCTCGATTTGCTTCCAAGAGGTCATGGCGTTCACTTGCAAGTTGGATTGGCTTGGCTGCATGACTCGCGAGGTCTACCGCTCGGCCTCGGACTACCAGTCCAAACTTGGGACGCAGATGAGAGTCCAATCCTATGAGGCGCTGGTCACCGACCCCGAGAACCAAATCCCTGTTTTGCTCCGGCAATGCGGGCTGGACTGGGAGGATGCCTGCCTTGCACCGGAAAGCAATAAGAGCGTTGTGAATACCGCATCGCTTCTGCAGGTCCGAGAAAAAATCAACATTAAGGGCCTGAACAAATGGAAGCCTTATGAAAAGCAGCTGCAACCGCTTGTTGAAGCACTGGGCGGGCAGGACTGGATCGAAAATTGGGAGCGTTGGGACAAAAACGCGGCTTTGACTGGCCGCTTTGAAACTGGTCCTGTTGTATAAGCTGTACTTAAATCCTTTAGTTGAAATAGGGCGGTGGAACTCAGAGAACAGAAAAAGCCGGGGATTTCCCCCCGGCTTTTTTGTTGCTGTAGATGAAGGTATTTACTGCGGGTATTGCGTCTTACTCCGCCGCGATTTTGATCACAGGTTTCATGCGTTCCAGCACCTCGTCGCTGAGGTGGCATTTGATCTGATGGCCGGCTTCCAGCTGGCGCACTGGTGGAACGTCCTTTTCGCACAGACCGCCCGGCACTTCGGACTTCCAGCGGCAGCGGGTCTGGAACGGGCAGCCCGGCGGCGGGTTCATTGCCGATGGAATGTCGCCCTCCAGCACGATATGCTCTTTCTCGACAGAGGTATCGGCAATCGGCACCGCCGAGAGCAGTGCTTCGGTATAGGGGTGGTAAGGCGGCGAGAACACCTGATCGGTATCGCCCAGCTCCACTACATGGCCGAGATACATCACCATCACCCGGTCGCTGAGGTAGCGCACGATCGACAAGTCGTGGGAGATGAACAGCAGCGTGGTCTTTTCCTTGCGCTGGATGTGT
>NZ_LUKH01000536.1:0-2176 GCF_001593695.1 Leisingera sp. F5
TCTCTGCCAGCTTGAGGATTTCGGCATTGTCTGCTTCGGTCTTCTGCAAAGTCTCTTCGAGTTCCCTGCGCAGGTTGACCTCAGCCGAGGCATCCACGACCAACCCCTCAAGGTAAACCATTTCGCCATTGTCATCATAAACCGCATTGCCGCGCTCGCGTACCCAGGCGGCTGAGCCGTCCGGCCGGCTCAGCCGGTAGGCGACGTCCCAGTTCTGCCGCGCTTCTATTGCGGCATCCACATCGGCAAAGACACGGTCGATGTCCTCTGTGTGAGTCAAGCTGACATAGGACACCTTTGCATTTCCTAGAATGTCCGATTTGGGGCAGCCGCAGAGCTTTTCAATCTGCCCGGCCATGAACTTCATCGTGAAATTCTCGTCATTGGCACAGCGGTACACAAAGGCGCTGCCGGAACTGAAAATGCTGTTGAAAACCGTTAAAGCCTCTTTGTCCATTCTGACCTCTCCCCGGAGCGTGGCGCAAAAATCGGTGAAACAGCCGCAAAGCTGCGTTTGCGGAAGGATTGCGCTGGAAGAGTTAAAGAAGAGTTTACTGGAAAAATAATTTCCTGGAATGAAAAAACAGCGCAAGGCCGGGGTTTTCGTTATTCGGAAGAGTCTGAAAGAGATCAGCCAAGGCTCTTTGGAAACTCCTCCTCGGCAGCCCCGTTGACCTCGCTCCTGAGCTGCCACGACAATGATCTGGCGAAAGATCCGGGAGATTGAACTGCCCCTTCAGGATGGGATCGCTTTCATCAGCCCGCAACACCGGTCAGAGCGATCATTCTCTTCATGTTGCAGGCAAGAACGTTCAATGCCATCTCTGTTCGGACGCATTTGAACCGCCGCGTCAGGAAGTGCGCCATTCCCATCCAGGCCTTGATTGTGCCAAAGGAATATTCGACGGTGCTGCGGCGTGGCTTCATTGGATCATGCGCACCGCCGAGGCGAGGCAGCATCTGATCAATCAGAGGCGCGTGTTCCCAACGGGAGATCATGCGTTCCTCGCCGGTTGTGCCGCGGCGCTTGATTGGGCAGTGCCCGCACCGCCCGGTCCAGTAGCGCCGGATGGGCCACCCGTTTTCCTCTCGCGTATAACGATAGCTCAGCACCTGACTGGCGGGGCAGTGATAGACATCTTTGGACGCGCCGCAGGCGAAACCCGCCTTTACGAACATGCCCTTCGAGCGGTTGCCAGAAGCTTCAGGACGCGGAACGGCCGTGGTGTTTCCAACCGTGTGGCAGGCTAGTATCCCGGCGCTGCTGAAGCACCCCTTGTCTGCGGCGGCGTGCAGATCCTTTCGCCCAAGCGCTGTCTTCGCCGCCTTGGTCATGGGAGCCGGCTGATCGCGGCCGAACCCCTGGCTGGTTGCCTCGTGCGCCACAATCAGACGGGTGCCGGTTTCCACTGCGCTTTGGATGCTGCAGCCTGCATGGCCGCTGCCGCGCGCTGATCGCCATGGCGCGCGCGTCCGGGCCGGTCAGGGAAATTTGCCCATCGGGTGTCTCCGCCAGAGCCTCCCCCATTGCCTTCAGGCATTCGATCTCCTGGAGGAGCCGCCCACGGCGTTTGCCGGGATGGGCGAGCCTCTCCGCCCTGGCGTCTCCGGCGTCTTGCCGGTCAATGCGAACCATCTCGCCGATGCAGCGTTCGGCATCAGCCTCGAGATGGGCCAATCGGCTTTCAATCTTGCGCTTGATAATGTTCCGGCCCCGGTTGCTGACGTCTTGAACCTGCTCCCGCCGATGGCGGCGCAGGCACCTTTCAGGGCGCCGGCACGGCGGCACAGTTCCACGAAACGAGCGCAGCTCCGGCGGATTGCAGAACCGTCCTCAGGGGAAACGATCCCCGGGATCGCTTCCTGGTCCTTCGAACTCGCGGCGGAAGCCGGCGATGGCCTTGCGGTCAGCCGCAAGGCACCCGGTCAGCCGCATCACTTCGACGTTGCGCCCGGCCTCCCGCTCAAGGCGGCGGCTGGAGGGGATGCAGTTCAGACAGCCGTAGATGAATAGCTTGAGCAGCGCAGCCGGATGAGACCCCGGCCGCCGGGTTCGTGCTGGAGGGGGCGGCTGAAACCCGGCGCGGCCAAATCGAGGTCCTTGATAAAGAGACCGGCCGCACGGACCGGATGATCCTTGCGGATCCAGTCTTCAAGTCGTTCCGGAAACAGTGTT
>NZ_LUKH01000537.1:0-2170 GCF_001593695.1 Leisingera sp. F5
CCAGTTAGAAGAACAGATTTGCACCGCCCTGGGCAATGGGCAGGTACCCGATTTCATCCAGGATCAAGAGCAATGGCCTTGCATAGAAGCGGATCTTGTCGTCCAGGCGCCCCTCACGCTCAGCCTTGACCAGGGCCTCGATTAGCTCGGCCAATGTTGCGCGATGGACCTGCTTTCCAGCCTTCACAGCCGCTACGCCCAGTGCCGTCGCCAGATGGGACTTGCCGGTACCAGGCGAGTCCAGGAAGTGGACGGTCCCGGCGCGGCGAATGAAGTCCAGCTGCGCCAGCGCGGCAATCCGTTCCCGATCAAGCGAGGGCTGGAAGGTGAAGTCAAAAACTTCCAGTGTTTTGATCGGCATCAGCTTGGCGGTCTTCAGCGCGATATCAATCCGGCGGGTTTCTCGGGTGGCGTATTGCTCGTTGAGCAGTGCATCCAGTGCCTCGATCCCTGAGGTCTCGCCTTATTCCAGCTTCTGCATTGTGTGGTCCAGCGCTTCGGGGGCGCGCGGCATCTTCAAGCCGACAAGTGCGCCCCGGATCGGGTCGAGTGTTGCGGTCATCGCAGGCCTCCCGCGGCCAGCCGCTGACCGACCGCATCATAGAACGCGAGTGAGCGCTGCGGTACGCCCTTCGACTTTTGCGCTATGGCGCGTGGTGGCGGAGCTTTGCGATGCGCGGGGTCAACCCGGCGCCGATTGCGCCCTTCCAGCACCGGGTAGCGAGCAATGCAAATGCCATCTTCGAAGATCCGGATCTCGTCGACGTGGTTCTGCACTTCGACCGCGCGCTTACGGGTGGTGTCCGGCACCGAGTAGTAATTGCCATCGACCGAGACCATGCCTTCATGGCTGGCCCGCCGTTCAACCGTCAGAACAGCGCTGTAGGGAATGGCGGGCAGCGATTTGAGCGCAGGTTTCTTCTCTGCAAAAGCTTCGTCAACGACCCGACCCGTGGTTGCGTGTACCCGGGGATTGGCGATCTCGTACAGCCATGCGTCGAACTGGGCGCTGAGATCGTCGATATTGCGGAACGTCCGAGCCAAGAAGAAGCCCTGCCTGATGTATCGGAACGGACGCTCAACCTTGCCTTTGGTTTGCGCCCGGTATGGCTTGCAGGCCCGTGGCGCTGCGCCGCTATGGTTCAAAAGGGCTACGAACGAGCTGCTATACGTGAAAACGCCAGCGCTATCCGCGCCAATCACGGCGGTCTTCATTCGGTCATAGAGGACCTTCTTCGGTGTCCCACCCATTTCCTCAATAGGCAGCGATGTGGCACCGCAGAACTGTCTGCAAGTTCTGGCTGGACGCAAACCGGCCCCAGAGCCGGCGCGAGTGACCAAGAACGAGCCTGCAAAGCCAGACTTTCCGGGTCATACCAGGCTCGTCTTTGAACTCCACCTTGAACTCGGCAAAGCCCACCTGCGCCTGACGACCGGGCGGTGTCTCAAACCGCTGCGCAAAACCGCGAAGATAAACAACGTTGATGCGCAGGCATGGCTCACCTGGGTTCTGGCTCAGATTGCGGATCAAAAGATCACACCCATGAACGAACTGGTGCCATGGTGGTACGCTGCTATCGCAGCGTCGCAGGGAGCACCGGAACCGCGCCAAAGCGCCTTTGCCGGGCGGTTACTTCTGATTTGCGGCGCAGGCACCTGCATCCGGAACGACCGGTGCGGACCGGTCCCTGACGTCGTTGATCTGGTCGCAGACTGGATGCTGGAGCACGCGGAGAACGCCAGGTGCAAATCGCGGACCTGATCTTCCGCCCAGACTTCCTGATCCTGGATTAGCATTAATACCTGCCCATCGCCCGGATCGGCGGGCAGCTGCTGTTCCACCTGATCAGCAAGTACTATGTGCGCAACTCCATCACCGTCACAACCAACCTCGGTTTCGGTGAAAGCCAAGTGTTTTCGGCGACGCCAAGAGGGCAAGGCCAGTATTAGTTTTAGTGCTTGCAACTTTCATGTAGCAATACCCACGAAACTTGCGCGGATGAGCCCCCTTCTCCACCCAAACGAAACCGTGCAACAGCATGGGTCCTTGTCCAGAACTGCGCGTCCAGCCCGCATATCGCGATACAAAAAAGCCCTGGCCGCTGCAAGCTGGGCCAGGGCTCTTCTCCGCGTCTGCTCATGCTGATCTAACGGACAACAAACTCTGCAT
>NZ_LUKH01000538.1:0-2169 GCF_001593695.1 Leisingera sp. F5
CCTCCATCGCCAACGTGGTGACCACCGGCACCTTCACCGTCCCGCTGATGAAGCGGGTGGGCTTTACCAGCGAACAGGCAGGCTCGGTTGAGGTTGCCTCATCAGTCAACGGCCAGATCATGCCGCCGGTGATGGGCGCTGCGGCCTTTTTGATGGTGGAGTATGTGGGCATCTCTTATGTCGAGGTGATCACCCATGCCTTCCTGCCCGCCGCGATTTCCTACATCGCGCTGGTTTATATCGTTCATTTGGAAGCGGTGAAGCGGAACATGCCGACGCTGGGCAACCGCGTTGTTTCCATGGGCCGCACCATTGGCGGCATGGCGCTGTTCTTTGCCGGCTTTGCGGCCCTTTGCTATAGCGTTCAATACCCGGTCAAATGGATCACCTCGGCAATGCCGGGCGCCTCCGGGCTGACACTGGCAGCCCTTGTGTTCGCAGCCTATGCGGCCCTGTTGTGGCTGGCTTCCGGCGTTGACGATCTGGTGCCGGACGACCCGAACGCCAAAGAGGTCGAACTGCCAGTAGTGGGCGAGATCTATAAGGCGGGCCTGCATTACCTGCTGCCGATCATCGTTCTGGTCTACTTCCTGATGATCGAACAGAAGTCACCCGGCCTGTCGGCATTCTGGGCGACCGCACTGCTGTTTGTGATCCTGCTGACCCAGAAGCCGCTCAAGGCGATCTTCCGCGGCCAAAGCAACATGGCCAATGCCTTTATGGAAGGCGTCCACGACCTGTGGAACGGGCTGATCGACGGCGCGCGCAACATGATCGGCATCGCGCTGGCCACGGCCACTGCGGGGGTGATCGTTGGCACCGTTACGCTGACCGGTGTCGGGCAGGTGATGTCCGAACTGGTTGAGTTTGTCTCGGGCGGCAATCTGATCCTGATGCTGGTGATGGTTGGTATCCTCTCGCTGGTTCTGGGCATGGGGCTGCCAACCACAGCCAACTACATTGTTGTCAGCTCACTGATGGCCGGTGTGGTGGTGGAGCTTGGCGCCCAGTCCGGTCTGATTGTGCCGCTGATCGCGGTGCATCTGTTTGTGTTCTACTTTGGGATCATGGCCGATGTGACGCCGCCTGTCGGCCTTGCCAGCTTTGCCGCGGCAGCGGTGTCGGGCGGTGATGCGATCCGCACCGGCTTCATTGCCTTCTTCTACTCCTTGCGGACCGTGGCGCTGCCGTTTGTGTTCATCTTCAACACCGATCTACTGCTGATTGATGTAACCTGGATACAGGGCATCCTTGTGGCGATATCGGCCACCATCGCCATCCTGGTCTTTACTGCCGGCACCATGGGCTATTTTGTCAGCCGCAGCCGGATCTATGAAAGCATCCTGCTGATCTTCGCAGCCTTTGCGCTGTTCCGGCCGGACTTCTTCATGGACCGGGTGATGCCGCCCTTTGAGCAGGTGCCGCCGGCCCAGCTGGTTCAGGCCCTGGACGAAGCGGAAGCGGGAGCGGAGTTCAGGATCACGGTTGAAGGCCCTGATTTTGATACCTCCGAGATCAAAGGCACCACCATGATCCTGACCGCTGATGGCACTGGCGGCCAGCAAGCGGTGGATGCCTATGGGCTGCTGCTGCTGGAAGAAGACGGGGTTGTGAAACTGGACGAGCCGATGTTCGGCACCCCGGCGGCACCCAATCTGGAGAGCTTTGATTTCTACGCCGATGAACCGGTGCGGGTTACAACGATCCAGGCCCCGGCCAGCCAGCTGCCCAAAGAGCTGATCTTTATCCCTGCGCTGCTGCTGGTGGCCCTCGTTGCAATGATGCAGCGCGGCCGTGCGCGTGAACAGGAAGGAGTAGCGGCATGAACAAACCCGTACTGTGTGCATTGGAACTAAGCGATCCGGCGTCCGACGAAAAAGTGCTGACCCAGGCCGCCCGGCTGGCGGATCTGGACGGCGCCCAGCTGGATGTCGTCAACGTCCTGCCGGACTTTGGCGAAAGCTGGGTGTCGGGCTTCTTTGAGGAGCACCACCATCAAAAAGCGGTCAAGGACACCACCCAGCGGCTGCGCGATCTTTGCACCAAGGTGCTGGGAGAGGAAGGCAATGCCAAGGTGCGCCATCTGGTGGCCACCGGCAAAGCGTATCAGGAGATCCTGAAAGTGGCCGAGACCGCAGGCAGCGGGCTGATCGTGATCGGCGCGCATAA
>NZ_LUKH01000539.1:0-2165 GCF_001593695.1 Leisingera sp. F5
TCGCCGCCCGCGGTGAAACTGCCATAGACTGGAACGCAGGAACGGAGGCCCAGGCATGAGTGGAACTGGTATGACCGAAAACGTGCTCGACAAGATCAAGGCCTACAAACTGGAAGAAGTGGCTGCCGACAAGGACGCCAAGCCGCTGGAGGCCGTCGAGGCCGAAGCGCGCGAAGCTTCCCCGGTGCGCGGCTTTGCCGACAGCCTGATGCAGGCCAACCGCAGCGGTTACGGCCTGATTGCCGAGATCAAGAAAGCCAGCCCCTCAAAGGGCCTGATCCGCCCTGATTTCGAGCCTGCGGCACTGGCCAAGGCTTATGAAGACGGTGGCGCGACCTGCCTGTCCGTCCTGACCGACACCCCCAGTTTCCAGGGTGCCAAGGAGTTCCTCACCCAGGCCCGCGCGGCCTGTTCGCTGCCCGCGCTGCGCAAGGATTTCATGTATGACACCTATCAGGTGGCCGAGGCCCGCGCGCTTGGGGCCGACTGCATCCTGATCATCCTCGCCTCGGTCTCCGACGCCCAGGCGCAGGAACTGGAGGAAAGCGCCTTTGACTGGGGCATGGATGTACTGCTGGAGGTGCATGACGCCGGGGAGCTTGAACGCGCCTGCAACCTGAAATCGCCGCTGATGGGCATCAACAACCGCAACCTCAAGACGTTTGAGACCACACTGGACACCACCCGCGAACTGTCGCGTATGGTGCCAGCCGACCGCACCATCGTCTGCGAAAGCGGGTTGTTTACGCCTGAGGATCTGAGCGACATGGCCCGTTATGGCGCCCGCACCTTCCTGATCGGTGAAAGCCTGATGCGCCAGGACGATGTCGCCGGTGCCACCCGTGCGCTGCTCGCCAATCCCTTGATGCCCGGCATGATGTAAAGGAGGACCGCAATGAGCCTCACCCATTTCGATACCAAGGGCGACGCCCATATGGTCGACGTCTCGGACAAGGCAGTGACCTCGCGCGTGGCCACCGCCGAGGGCCACATCATCATGGCGCAGGAAACCTTTGATATCATTGCTGAAGGCCGCGCCAAAAAGGGTGATGTCCTGTCCGTGGCCCGCCTGGCCGGCATCATGGGCGCAAAGAAGACGCCCGACCTGATCCCGCTCTGCCATCCGCTGCCGGTGACCAAGGTTGCGGTGGAGCTGACACTGGACCCGGACCTGCCCGGCGTGCGGGTTGAGGCAACCGTCAAAACTACCGGCCAGACCGGGGTTGAAATGGAGGCGCTCACCGCCGTCTCCACTGCCGCGCTCACCGTCTATGACATGGCCAAGGCCGTGGACAAGGCGATGCAGATCGGAGGTATCCGCGTGACGCTGAAAGATGGCGGAAAATCAGGCAAGTACGAGGCGTAAATGATCCCGGTCAGCGAAGCCCGCGCGCATCTTCTGGCGCTTGTTCAACAGCTGGAAACCGAACAGGTTCCGCTGGCACAGGCTGCGGGCCGGGTGCTGGCAGCTGACCTGCAAGCACGCCGCGACCAGCCGCCGTTCTCGGCCTCGGCCATGGACGGTTACGCTGTGAACGCGGCTGAGGTCGAGCTGCACGCCATGTTCAAAGTGATCGGAGAAGCCGCCGCAGGCCACGCGTTTCAAGGCCGCGTGGGCGCGGGACAGGCCGTGCGCATCTTTACCGGCGCACCAGTGCCAGAAGGCGCTAATTTCGTTGTTATCCAAGAGGATATATCCCGCAACGGAGACCTTATCACAATCACCGATGCCCCCGGCAGCAACCACAACATCCGCCCCCGCGGCGGCGATTTCACCGATGGCCAGACCGTCACGGCCCCCAAATGCCTGACACCGGCAGACATCGCCTTGCTGGCGGCAATGAACATCCCCGCGATACCGGTCACCCGCCGCCCGCAGGTCGCCCTGATCTCCACCGGCGATGAGCTGGTGATGCCCGGCGACACGCCCGGACCGGACCAGATCATCGCCTCCAACACCTTTGGCCTCAAAGCGATGCTCGAAGACCTTGGCGCACGGGCCCGCATCCTGCCCATCGCCCGTGACACCGAAAGCTCCCTGCGCACAGCCTTTGAACTGGCCGAGGGCGCTGATCTGGTTGTCACCATCGGCGGCGCCTCCGTCGGCGATCACGATCTGGTCGGCCAGGTGGCGCAGGACCTTGGGATGGAGCGCAGTTTCTACA
>NZ_LUKH01000540.1:0-2165 GCF_001593695.1 Leisingera sp. F5
TGCGGATCGCGTTGATCTTGCCGTAGTTGACGGCAATGTTCTTCATCTCAAGCAACATGGCGCGCGCCTCCCAAATAGGCCTCGATCACCGCCGGATGGTTGCGGATCTCCTGCGGGCCGCCTTCGGCCAGGAACTTGCCAAAACTCATGCAGGTGATGTTGTCGCACAGCCCCATGATCGCCTGCATGTCATGTTCAACGATCAGGATGGTGATCCCGTCCGCCTTCAGCCGTTCCATCAGATCCATCATCTGCCGGGTCTCTTCCGGGTTCATGCCGGTGAACGGCTCGTCCAGCAGGATCACATCCGGATGGCTGGCATAGGCCACCGCCATGCCCAGCGCCCGCTGGTGACCATGACTCAAGTCGCCCGCGCGCTCGTGCATCACATGATCCAGGCCGAAGAACTCCAGCGCCTCCTTGGCGCGCGCCTCAGCGCCGCTGCGGTCCTCGTGGTCCCAGCCGATGATCGCGGCAAAGATATTGGGGCGGAACGGCATATGGGTGCCGACCAGCGCATTCTCCAGCACCGTCAGTTCCACAAACAGCGTCGAGTGCTGAAACGTCCGCACCACCCCGCGCCGGGCAACCTCGTGCATTTGCAGGCCGGAGATATCTTCACCACGCAGCAGCACCTGGCCTTCGGTGGGCTTATAAAACCCCGAGATCATGTTGAAGGTCGTGGTCTTCCCTGCCCCATTCGGGCCGATCAGCCCGTGGATGGTACCGTGTTCCACCTTAAACGACAGGGTGTCCACCGCCGTCAGGCCGCCAAACCGCATGGTCAGGTCTTTGACCTCAAGAAAATCGGTCATTCAGCCGGCCTCCGTTCCGGCGCGCCGCCCGCGGCACGTCTCTGGGTGAATTTCTGCACGATGCTTTCCAAACCGTTGGGCAGGAACAGGATCGACAGGATCATGATGGCGCCGTAGATCAGCGGCCGCATCTGCTCGAGACCCAGCTCCCGCAGCACAATCTCGTTGATGACTGTCAGCACAACACAGCCCAGGATCGGGCCGTAAAAGGTAGCGGTGCCGCCAACGATCGCCCAGGTCAGCACATAAACCATCAGGTCAATGTCAAAGGCGTTGGGATTGATGGTGCCAATGTAATGCGCCAGCAGCGCGCCAGAAATCCCGGCAAACCCCGAGGCGATGGCAAAGGCCAGTGTCCTGTAGGCCCGCACATTCACGCCCGAGGCCTGCGCCAGCTTGTCCTGCCAGTGCACCGCATGGAAGGTCAGACCAACCGGCGATTTCTCAATCCGCCACAGGATCCACAAGCAGACCGCCACAATGACGCCTGCGAAATAGTAATAGGACGTCGGCTCAAAGAAATCGAACTGATAGAACCCGACCGAGAAATCCGGCATCGGGTCGATCCCCTTGATCCCTTTGGCGCCGCCAAACGGATCCCGGAAGCGCTTCCACAGCAGGCGGATGATCTCACCGGCTGCAAACGATCCGATCAGGAAGTAAAACCCCTTCATCCGGAACAGTGGGAAGGACAGCAGCACCGCAATCAGCGCCGCAATCACCCCGCCCAGCAGCATCGAAACCGGCACATAAACACCCAGCTTCTTGGTCAGCAGGGCTGAGGAGTAGGCCCCCACACCCATGATCACCACATGCCCCAACGACCATTCGCCGGTCAGCGTCAGCAGCCGGTAGCTGGCCACCAGAAGCACATTGATGGTCAGGAACACCAGGATTTCCTGCTGCGAAAAGCTAAGGCCATGCGGCAGAGCGATCAATGCGGCCAGCGCCGTAATCGAAATCAGGAACTTAGGCACGGTCCGCACTCCCAAACAATCCGGTGGGCTTCACGATCAGCACAACCAACATCAGCGACAGACCAACGATGTCAGCCAGCACACCATCATAGAAGGTGGTCACAAACGTATGCACCAGCGCATAGGCAACTGAGGCGACAATGGCGCCCTCAAGCGAGCCGACCCCGCCGACGATGATGACGATAAAGGCAGTGACGATCACCGAATGGCCCATATGCGGGTTGACCGAAACCAGCGGCGCGGTCAGCGCCCCGGCAATCCCGGCCAGACCGGCGCCGATGAACATGGCAATCCGCGCGGTCATGGTGATTGAAATCCCCTGCAGCGCCGCGGCTTCAGGATCCTGGGCTGATGCGCGCAGTGCCCAGCCGAA
>NZ_LUKH01000541.1:0-2164 GCF_001593695.1 Leisingera sp. F5
GCCCTGCCCTCTAAAACAGCTGCAACGCCGTGGCCGCCCAGCCCGGTCAGCAGCTGATCCGGTTCAAAATGGCGCAGGTAATCCGCCACCATGGCGGCGGTCTTTTCCTCGGCGCCCGACACTTCGGGGATTTGATGCAGTGCATGGCGCAAGGCGCGGAGCCGCGCCAGACGCTCGGGCGTCATGCAAGCCCCAGCTTTTCGTTGCGCGCTTCGCGCAGGCGGGCAAAATCATCACCGGCATGGTAGGATGAGCGCGTCAGCGGCGTCGCCGAGACCATCAGGAAGCCCTTGCCATAAGCGGCTTTCTCATAAGATTTGAATTCTTCCGGCGTCACAAAACGGTCCACCGCGTGGTGCTTGGGCGTCGGTTGCAGATACTGGCCGATGGTCAGGAAGTCGATGTCTGCAGCGCGCATGTCGTCCATCACCTGTTTCACCGCCTGCGCATCCTCGCCCAGACCGACCATGATGCCGGATTTGGTGAACATCGACGGGTCCAGTTCCTTGACCCGCTGCAACAGCCGCAGCGAGTGGAAATAGCGGGCACCGGCGCGGACCTCCGGGTACAGGCCCGGCACGGTTTCCAGATTGTGGTTGAACACATCCGGGCGCGCCTCCACCACTTTTTCCAGCACCGAGGGGTCGCATTTCAGGAAGTCAGGGGTGAGGATTTCGATGGTTGTATTCGGCGAGCGGTGGCGCACTGCCCGGATGGTCTGGGCAAAATGCTCTGCCCCGCCGTCTTCGATATCGTCGCGGTCCACCGAGGTGATGACAACGTGGTTCAGCCCCAGCTTTTGCACCGCATCCGCCACCCGGCCCGGTTCAAACACGTCCAGCGCCTCGGGCGGCTTGCCGGTCGCAATGTTGCAAAAGGAACAGGCCCTGGTGCAGACCTCGCCCATGATCATCATGGTGGCGTGGCCCTGGCTCCAGCATTCGCCGACGTTGGGGCAGCCCGCTTCCTCGCAGACCGTGGTCAGCTTGTTGTCGCGCATGATCTTATGCGTGTCGGCATAACCTTTGCCGCCGGGCGCCTTGACCCGGATCCAGCTTGGCTTTTTGGGCTGAGCGTTGTCGGGACGATGCGCCTTTTCAGGGTGGCGCTGCTCCGGGATCTTTAGGTCTCTCACGTGGGTTTCCCTTCCGGCCTTTGGCGTTCTGCGCAGGTTTAACATAGCTGAATTGGCTTGGCACGGGCATATCGTCAACCCTGCCCTGCAGCCTTATCATGGATCAAACTTCGCAAATGCGCCGTTTTCCTTTGCCAAAGTGACGCTGGGGAACACATAATTCACGCGAAGCAAGAAGATTTCGCCGCAAATCATTCAGGGAGGGACGGATGGCCAAGGAGCTGGAAAAGTTCAAAGCAGAGCATAAAAAGCTGGCTGCAGGCACCAAGACATACACCACTGCTGAGGGCGACAAGCTCAAGAAACGGGTTGGGATTTCCCTGGGCAATGCCTGGGAGGGCGAGGATTATTTCCGCGAAAGCCTGGCCAAAGCCCGCAAGGACGGGGTCGAGTCCAAGAAGATGGCGGACCTGCAAAAGAACAAAAACTTCAAGGACGGGCTGACCACCTGGAACAAGGCGGTCGATATCCATCAGGAAGAGCTGGATGCCATGCTGGGCTTTTGCGGCGACGCCAAGGCGCATCTGGCGAAGCTGGACAAGCTGCTGGCCGAGATTACCAAGGATCTGAAAAAGCGGTCCAAGACGTCAGCCTCGAAAAAGGACATCGAGGCGCTGCAGGACACGCTGGCCAAGGAAGCTGCCGAAGTAAAGAAAGCGGTGCAGTATGAGGGCAAGCTGAACGCGGCGCAGAAATTTTATGCGGCGAATTTCCAGAAGAACGTGGCCAAGATTCTGAAGGAAAGCGACGACTCTCAGGACAAGAAGCTGGATGCAACCGAGCTGCCGCAGCTGCTGGTGGACCGGAACCTGAAGAAATACACCAATCGGGTCGGAGCGCTGGTGAAAGCGATCAACTCCCATTGCGTGTCGGCGGTCGACAAGGCCGGGCAAGACCTGAAGACGGCGGCGCCGGATCTGAAGGCGGCAGCGGCGAAGTTCAAGGACCTGAAGAAAATCAACGACCAGTACCAAACGGTGAAAAAGAAGTTCCCCGGTATAATCAACGACTCAAAGGATAAGAAGAAGC
>NZ_LUKH01000542.1:0-2163 GCF_001593695.1 Leisingera sp. F5
CGGGACTGCCGGGGCTGGCAGATTTGAAAAGCAGTATCTGGCAGGCCGCTGGAAACTCAATACTGGTTGCTGCGATCAGCACATTGATCCTGCTGGCGCTGGCCCTGCCGATGGCCGCCGCGGTGGCTGCCGGGCGCAACGGCATGACTGAACTGTCGGGCATTCTGGGCCTCGCGGCCTCGCCTCTGGTGATCGGCACCGGGCTGTTCATCCTGATCTACCCCGTTGCCGATCCCTTTGTTTTGGCTGTGCCGGTGACGGCGCTGGTCAATGCGGTGATGGCGCTGCCGTTTGCCATGCGGATCCTGGTACCCCGCGCCAGCGAGGTGCTGGCGCGCTATGGCCGGCTGTCGCTGTCGCTGGACATGCGGGACTGGGCTTTTGTCCGTAGGGTTTACTTGCCCCGGATGCGGGCGCAGACAGGGTTTGCCGCCGGGCTGGCCGCGGCTTTGTCGATGGGAGATCTGGGGGTGGTGGCGCTGTTTGCTGATCCGGATTTTGCAACGCTGCCCTTGCAGATCTACCGGCTGATGGGGGCGTACCGGATGGAGGCAGCGGCGGGTGCGGCGCTTCTGTTGCTGATGCTGTCGATGGGCGCATTCTGGATTTTGGACCGCGGAGGACGCTGGCATGCTGAGGCTTGAGAACTGCCGGATCATGAACGGCGACTATGCGGTCGAGGCGGATCTGAAGATCGCGCCCGGTGCTTGCGTGGCGGTGATCGGCCCCTCCGGTGCTGGGAAATCCACGCTGGTGGAGGCTGTGGCCGGTTTCCTGCCTGTCACCCGCGGGTGTATCTTGTGGAAGGGCGCGGACATGACCAACTGGCCGCCGGGCAAGCGGCCGGTGGCGATGCTGTTTCAGGACGGCAACCTGTTTCCGCATCTGGCCGTGGCGCAAAACGTCGGCTTGGGGCTGCATGCCAACCTTCGGCTGAGCCGGGCGGAGTGGAGCCGGGTCGATGCAGCGCTGGAGCGGGTCGGCCTTGGCGGCATGGGTACACGCAAGCCTGCGGCGCTGTCCGGGGGGCAGCAAAGCCGGGTGGCACTGGCGCGGGTTCTAGTGCAGGGGCGGGGCATTCTGCTGCTGGATGAACCCTTTGCCGCGCTTGGCCCGGCGTTGAAGGCAGAGATGCTGGATCTGGTCGCGGAGCTGGCCCGCGAAAGCGGTGCCACGGTGCTGATGGTCAGCCACGATCCGGATGATGCGCGCCGGATTGCAGATCAGGTGGTCCTGGTGACGGATGGCACGGCGCATCCGCCGCAACAGACGGCGGAGCTGCTGGACAACCCGCCGCCTGCCTTGAAGGCCTATTTGGGTTAGGCGGCCAGCGCCGCTTCTCGAGTTTTGGTGATCATCAGCGCGGCGCAGGCGGCTTCTTTGCCTTTTTGAATGAAGTGCTGGCGGTAGATGGCGACGTGGTGATCGGTTTCCTGAAATTGATGCGGGGTCAGCGAGACCGACAGCACCGGCACTCCGGTTTCCATGCCTGCACGCATCAGCCCGTCGACAACTGCCTGGGCGACAAAGTTATGCCGGTAGATGCCGCCATCCACCACCAATGCGGCGCAAGCCACGGCGGCGTATTTTCCGGTCTTGGCAAGCTCCTGCGCCAGCAGCGGCATTTCAAAGGCGCCGGGCACGTCGAAGACGTCGACTTGCGCTTCCGGGATCAGCTGCAAAAACCCTTCCAGCGCCCGGTCAACAATATCAGCATGCCATTGCGCCTTGATGAAGGCATAGCGGGTGTGTGTCATATCGTAATCTCCTTTGGTTCTGACACGTCACCCAAGGCGATCACGAACAGACGGGCGCGTTCCTGGCGCCGCCCTTCTGCACGTTCTCTTCCATCCGGACTGTGACCGTCGGCTCTGGAGTTGCACCAAATCTGCTGACACTTCCAAATCCTTGGAAGCCGCTCGCGGGCTTACGGGATTGGCCCGCTTACCGCCGGTGGGGAATTCCGCCCCGCCCTGAGAACGGCGGGACTGTGCCAAGCAGCAGGGATGCCTGCAAGCGGGAATTTCACAATGAGTTCAGGTTTCCACCAGGTCATAGTGTTTAATGATGCGCGACTCGACCAGTTCGGCCTCAGCCGGGTCGATGTGCGGGCTGGTGTAGTCCTCGCCCGCGAAGGCTTTGAGCGACGCCAGATCCTTCCAC
>NZ_LUKH01000543.1:0-2155 GCF_001593695.1 Leisingera sp. F5
GCTTGTAAATGATCCGCGCGGCCGAGACGGAGCGGTCAACGACTGGTTCCTGCAGCTCGCGGGCAACGGTGTCGGAAATGGATTTGCCTGCCAGGCTGTGCCAGGCCAGCAGGGAATCCCCCATCGCCAGAATGCGGGGGAACTGATCCGTCGGCACAGCACCGGAGCAGGCGGAAAACAGAAACAGCACGGGAAGCAGAAAGCAGCGGAAGAGTGTCATGGTTTCTTGTTAACCAAAACTGGTGAAAGATCGAATAACCCGGATTGGAAACAGTCTTATTCCTCGCATTGGTTGCAGCGTGAACGCATCCTGGGCAGATCCCGGCTGCAAGAAGCCCGGCGCGAACGCCGAGCCTGAGCAGGATTTCTCCCGAACGAAACAGCTTTCGGCCGGTCAGCCCAACAGGCGGCGGGCGATAACCTGGGCTTGGATTTCTGCGGCGCCTTCAAAGATATTGAGGATCCTTGCATCACACAAAACGCGGGAGATTTTGTATTCCATCGCAAAGCCGTTGCCGCCGTGGATCTGCAGCCCGTTGTCGGCGGCGGCCCAAGCGACACGGGCGCCCAGCAGTTTGGCCATGCCGGCCTCCAGGTCGCAGCGGTGGCCGTGGTCCTTTTCCCAGGCCGAGAAATACGTCAGCTGGCGGGCGATCATGATTTCCACCGCCATCATCGCCAGCTTGCCGGAGACGCGGGGGAAGTTGATCAGGGACTTGCCGAACTGTTTGCGGTCCTGCGCGTACTGCATGGCAATATCCAGCGCCGACTGGGCGACGCCAATGGCTCGGGCCGCGGTCTGGATGCGGGCAGATTCAAATGTCTCCATCAATTGTTTGAAGCCTTTGTTTTCCTCGCCGCCCAGCAGGTTCCCGCCCTTCACATGGAAGTTGTCGAAACCCAGCTCGTATTCCTTCATGCCGCGGTAGCCCAGCACTTCGATCTCGCCGCCGGTCATGCCTTCAGTGGGGAACGGCGCCTCGTCGGTGCCGGGCGTTTTTTCCGCCAGGAACATCGACAGTCCGCGGTGGTCGGTGGTGTTCGGGTCGGTGCGCGCCAGCAGGGTCATCACATGAGTGCGGGCGGCGTGGGTAATCCAGGTCTTGTTGCCGGTGATCTTGTAGTCGCCGTTCTCGTCCTTCACCGCGCGGGTGCGCAGGGAGCCGAGGTCGGAGCCGGTGTTCGGTTCGGTGAACACAGCGGTGGGCAGGATTTCAGCACTGGACAGCTTGGGCAGCCAATTGGTTTTCTGCTCCTCGGTGCCGCCGCAAAGGATCAGCTCCGCTGCAATTTCCGAACGGGTGCCAAGCGAGCCAACGCCGATATAGCCGCGCGACAGCTCCTCGGAGACCACGACCATCGAGGCCTTGGAGAGGCCGAAACCGCCGTATTCCTCGGGGATGGTGAGGCCGAACACACCCATTTCCGCCAGCTCTTCGATCACGCTGAGCGGGATCAGCTCATCCTTCAGGTGCCAGTCATGGGCGTGCGGCTCGACCTTCTCCACCGCATAGCGGCGGAACTGGTCGCGGATCATCTCCAGCTCTTCCTCCAGACCGGAGGCACCGAACATGGTGGAGCCAGCCTGTTCTTCCATCAGCTTGACCAGGCGGGTGCGTGCGGCCTGGCTGTTGCCCTGCTCGCATAGCGTCATCACCGCCGGCACCATTAGCGCACGCTGGGCATCCTGAGAAAGGCCCAGATCATGCAGGCGGATGATCTCGCCCTGGTTCATCTGGATGCCGCCATAGACCTGCCACAGGTATTCGCCAAAGCCGATCTGATGGATCAGCTGCTCCATCTCGCCGAACTTGGCCTCACTCTGCAGCTTCTCGGCCCATTTCTGCATCTGGCGCAACGAGTAGACATAGGTCGCCAGCCACGACAGGCCATGTGCGGCAACCTGGTTTTCCTCGATCAGACGGCCCGAGACGCGGCCGTCGCTGCTCACCATCTCCTTGACCGAGGCGCGGGCGGCCTCAAGCAGCTGGTTCAGCGGTTCCAGTGCGGCGCCGGTCAGCGCCAGCAGGTCGGGAATGAGTGTCGGTTTCATCAGCAAGTCCTGTCCGTCATGAGCCATGAATCAGATCCTTCTTCGGTCGCCCGGTGGTAAATCATTTTGCAGGTGCAGCGCAACAAAAATACTCACAGGTGT
>NZ_LUKH01000544.1:0-2153 GCF_001593695.1 Leisingera sp. F5
CTGCCCGGAAAAGACGGGCTGCAAATTACCCGGGAACAGCGTGCCAAGTCTGAAGTCGGGATTATCCTGGTGACCGGCCGGGATGATGAGATTGACCGGATTGTCGGATTGGAGCTTGGCGCGGATGATTATGTCTGCAAGCCTTTCAACCGGCGTGAATTGCTGGCTAGGCTGAAAAACCTGCTGCGGCGGACGCAGGATGTCCGGCGTCTATCGCGCCGGATCTACAAATTCGGGCGGTTCCAGTTCGACGTCGCGGCGCGGCATCTGCAAACGGTGCAGGGTGACAGCATTTCCCTGACCCGGGCCGAATTCGAAGTGCTGGACATGCTGATCAGCCGGGCAGGCGAGGTGGCCTCGCGCGATGCGCTGATGAGCCGGGTCACCCACCGGCAATACGGCGCAAACCCCCGTACCGTGGATGTGCTGATCCGGCGTCTGCGCGGCAAGCTGGAGGAGGACCCCGCCAATCCTCGGGTGATCACCACCGTGCACGGCGAGGGCTATGTGTTCACAGCGCCTTTGAACTGACAGTTTCGCACTCGCGCAGCACTGCGGCCAGCGCCTCCAGGATGTGCGGGACCAGACCGGTCAGCCTTTTCAGCTGGTCCTGGGCTGCGTTCAGTTCCCCGTTTTCTGAGTGTGCTTCCAACGCTGCCAGCAGCGCCGCGAGATCCTGCTGGCCAAAGGTGCTGGCAGCCCCTTTGGCGCGGTGCGCTTCTTTGGCAAGTGATCCTAAATCCTGCATTTCCAAAGCCGCAGTCATCCGGGCAAGGCCTCGCGGAAGCTCCTGTTTGAATATTCGTGCGATGTTCAGAGCTTGCACTTTGCCAAGGTCCCGTATGTTTTCCTGCATCTGTTTCTGAAGGCCGGCGCGGCGGTCCGGCTGTTCCAGAACTGCCTGGCGGGCCGATAAATAGACCGCGCCCTCGCGCCCTTGCATGACACTGTCCAATGCCTTGGCCAGCCGTTCAGGGGAGACAGGTTTGGCGACGAAACCGTTCATGCCAGCCTGCAGGTGAGTCTCGATCTGGTCCTTTTGCACATGCGCCGAAATGCCGATGACCGGCAGTTCGGCAATCCGCCGGTCGGGCAGGGCGCGCAGGCGGCGGGTGGCCTCGGTGCCGCTGATGCCCGGCAGGTTCACATCCATCAGCACCAGATCAAAACTGGAGCCGGGCAGCAGTTCCAGCGCGCTTTCGGCGCTGCCGGTGCATTGGCAATTGTGCCCCATACGCTCCAAGTACCCTCGAGCGACCATCTGATTGATTTCGTTGTCCTCGACCACCAGCACAGACAGGGGGTGGTCGGCTTTCGTTGCCGGTGCGGGCGGGTCTTCAAGCACAAGATCAGCGGGGTTGCCCGGTTCCAATTCCAGGGACAGTGTGAAAACGGATCCCACGCCGGAGGTGCTTTCCAGCGACAATCTGGCACCGATGGTTTCGGCGAAATGCCTGCTGATTGCCAGCCCCAGCCCGGTGCCGCCGAATTTGCGGGCGGTATCTGTGTCCTCTTGCTCGAAGGCCTCAAAGATTCTGGACTTTGCTTCCGCCGATATGCCCTTGCCGGTGTCGCTGACTTCAAAGGTCACCCGGTGGCGCCTGCGGGCATCATCAGTGGCTCGGACCCGCAAAATGACCTCACCTTCTTCAGTGAACTTCAATGCATTGGATAAGAGGTTGAAGAGGATTTGCCGGAGCTTGGCTGCATCGCCCTGCACGGCATCTGGCAGATCTTCAGGCGCATCCAGCCACAGATGGACATTTTTACTGTCCGCGCCGGGCCGCAGCAGCACGACAATGTCGGTCACCAGTTCCCGCAGGGAAAACGTGCTGATTTCCGGCTTCAAGGCGCCGCTTTCGATTTTCGAGTAGTCTAGAATGTCATTCAATATCTTCAGCAGATTTTGGCCGGAGACCAGCGCCGCCCGCAGCCGCTCCATCTGCCTGGGCGGCAGGCCATCGTCCGAAAGGCTGCGCAGCATGCCAAGCACGCCATTCATTGGCGTGCGGATTTCATGGCTCATCATGGCGAGAAACTCGGATTTGGCTTGATCGGCGGTTTCCGCTTTCTGCCGGGCTTCGTCATGTGCTTCGACTTCTTCTTGCAGCCGCTCGGTCTGTTCATTGACAAGGGCCTGCAGATTGTTGCGG
>NZ_LUKH01000545.1:0-2153 GCF_001593695.1 Leisingera sp. F5
GCATCCACCCCATAACCTGAGCGGAGGAAAAGTTTGTGAGAGGAGCACAACAGAGATGATTGGCCGCTTGAACCATGTTGCCATTGCCGTCCCCGATCTGGAGGCCGCATCCGCCCAGTACCGCAACGCGCTGGGCGCCAAGGTCGGCGACCCGCAGGATGAGCCGGATCACGGCGTCACTGTGGTGTTTATCGAATTGCCCAATACCAAGATCGAGCTGTTGTATCCCTTGGGGGAAAACTCGCCGATCAACGGGTTTCTGGAAAAGAACCCGGCGGGCGGCATTCACCATGTCTGCTATGAGGTAGAGGACATTCTGGCGGCCCGCGATCATTTGCAGGCGGAGGGCGCGCGGGTGCTGGGTTCGGGTGAGCCGAAGATCGGCGCCCATGGCAAGCCGGTGCTGTTCCTGCATCCTAAGGATTTCAACGGCTGCCTGGTGGAACTCGAAGAAGTTTGACGCTATGAGCGTCCTGCCCCGGTTGCGGGGCGGGGCGTATTCAGGAGGCCGGAACCATGGGTGTTACATCAGCGATCGTGCTTTATGCGGTGATCTGGTTTTTGACCTTTCTGGTGATTATCCCGATCCGGCTGGAGACCCAGGGTGACAAGGGCGATGTGATGCCCGGCACCCACGCGGGGGCGCCGGAGAAGCATTTTCTGAAGCAAAAGGCCTGGATCACCACCGGGGTTGCCGCACTGATCTGGGGCATTACTGCCGGGATTATCCTGTCCGAAGTGATCAGCGTGCGTGATTTCGACTGGATGGGGATGCTGCCTGAGCGGGACTGAACCGCAGGCATTCCGGTTTTCGGGAACAATGGCTCCCGTCCGGTTTGAATGCATTGAAAATGCATCTGCTCCGGTTGGGCGTGGCGCCGCGCGGGCGCGCGGCGCGGTGGCAGCTAGCCCGGCCCGGGCTGGAGCTGAATGCATCGCAAAGTGATAATAAGAAGAGTTTTTGCTGAGAAGCGCTTGAGGGGCAGAACTGCCTCCCAAAACGCTAATTCCAACTTGGACCGGCTGCAGCCGGGAAGGCTGCCTATCTGCGGGACAGCGCGTGATAGAGGTGGGTGAAAGTGGCGGCGCCCAGGATCGGGATCACCAGGTTCACAAGCGGCACCGAAAGCGGCATCGCCATCAGCGTGCCGGCGGCCCAGATCGTGGTGGCATGTTTTCGGCGCAGCTTCTTGGCCTCGGTGGTGCCGATACGGCGGGCAGCAGCCAGGGTGAAATATTCCCGGCCCAAGAGGAAGCCGTTGAGCCCCCAGAAGATGAACAGGGCTGCCGGTGCAAACATCCAGTAAAGAAACAGCGCCATAATATTGGCCGCAATCAGCAGGCCGAGAAAGTTCACCGTGTCCCTGACCGCATCCCAGAACGGCACCTTGGATGCCGGGGGCAGGGCGGGGTAGTGCTTGTCCTCCACCGCCTGGGCGACTTCCTCGAGGAACATCGAGGTGATGGCCGAGGCCACCGGCACCATCAGGAACACTGACAGCACCAGCATGAAGAACAGCGAGCCGATGGACAAGAGGTCATCGATCCAGGTGGCTTCACCCAGCAGCGGCACGGTTGCTTCCGGCCCCACCAGCCACTGGATCAGCATCAGAAAGCCCGCGTATGCCGCGATCAGCAGGGCAATCGTTAGGCCCAGCCCCAGGAACAGAACCTTGCGGAAACGCGGATCGCCAGTCTGGCCAAGGGTTTTGAAAAAAGCGGTAAAGATCATGCGCTCACCCAGGTGGTTATGGCGTCCAGGTCCGGGCGCGGGCGTTCCGGCGGGGCAGAGCTTTCAGTGGCGATGTGGACAATGCCGGCGATACGTTCGTTGCCGGCCAGGCCAAAGGCCGCACTGCAGAACCCGCGGTCATGGCTGGCCCAGCCGCTGAGCCAGTTGGCGCCCCAGCCCGAAGCCAGAGCGGCATTCAGCAGCGCCAGGCAGACGGCACCGGCGGAGTAGGTCTGTTCCACGGCCGGGATTTTGGGACTGTGTTTTTGCACCTCAACCACCACCACGGCCAGCTGGCCCTGGTCGAACTGGCTGCGGCCCTTGGCAATGTCCTCCGAGGATTTTCCGAGGCGCGTGCCGGCCTCCTCGGTCAGTGCGGCGATGCGGGCCATTGCGGGCTGCTCCACCACGATAAAGCGCC